>DASRMZ010000156.1:0-2597 GCA_035647675.1 Thermoclostridium sp.
ATATTATTTTATCTTATGATTAAAGGACTTATGAAATTTTTTCCGCAAACCAAAAGCAAGACTAAGCAAGCCGAGTAATTGATAATAGAATATAGAAGTCAAGCTTTGCTGGCTTCTAATTACAATTCGAAATAATATTATAGAAATGAAGGGCGATTTTATGTCGCCCTTTTTTTAATTTGAAACATTTCTACTACAATAATTTTATAGTAAATTCACCAAGATAATTGATTGGCGTTATCATTGTGCCAAATTCTTCAATGGATACATCAAAATCAGGGTTTGCCTGTACATCATAAACATTTCTTAATAATAGCCTCCAAGGTTTATCATTTACTTTTGCACTAATGTTAAGTGTATTTGCATTATTTTTTATTGTTAATTCTAAATCAATATCACCTTGTTTATTACAAACAACAGATTTGGCAATACAACCATCCTGTAGCTCAAAAAGGTGAAAAGTAACATCCGAGGCGTAATCATAATCAGGCTTGGTATCATTATTTCCAATGGGAATCAGACTATTTGGACGAACTAGCAAGGGTAGAGAAAAGTAATCATGAGTTTCTTCACTCCATTTGCCACCTTTAATTTTTTTATTAGTTAAAAGATTGGTCCAAGAGCCATCGGGAATATAATATTTTACTGCCTTGCTTTCTGAAAAAATAGGAGCTACCAATATACTTTCCCCCAGCATATATTGTCTATCTAAATAATCGCATGTGGGATCATTAGTGAATTCTAAAACCATTGCTCGCATTACTGGAATACCTTTAGTTGAGGCTTCACATGATGATGCGAAAATATATGGCATAAGGCTGCATTTCAATTTGGTGAAATGGCTTAGAACCTGTGAGGATTCATCATCGAAAAGCCAAGGCACGCGATAGGACTCGCTTCCATGAAGTCTGCTATGTGTAGACAAAAGTCCGAAGGCTATCCATCTTTTATATAAATCCGCTGTTGCTGTTTTTTCGAAACCACCTATATCATGGCTCCAAAAGGCAAATCCCGACATGCACAAGGAAAGACCACCGCGCAGAGATTCTGCCATTGAGGGATAATTTGCAGTGCAATCGCCACCCCAGTGAACAGGAAATTGCTGCCCACCAGCTGTTGCAGAACGAGCGAAAACAACGGCTTCACGTTTACCACGTTCTTGAAGTAGTAAGTCAAAAACAGTTTTATTATATAGATGAGTATAATAGTTATGCATTTTTTTAGGATCTGACCCATCGAAGTATTCCACATCGGTAGGGATTCTTTCGCCAAAATCAGTCTTGAAGCAGTCAACACCGTCATCAAGGAGCTGCTTGAGAAGCTGCTGATACCACTTACATGCATCAGGGTTTGTAAAGTCCACAAGAGCCATCCCTGCCTGCCACATATCACATTGCCATATATCACCTTTATTATTCTTGACAAGATACCCTTTCTCCATACCCTCATCAAATAAAGGAGATTTTTGTGCTATATATGGATTAATCCAAACACATATTTTAAGGTCCTTTGCTTTTAGGCGCGAAAGCATTCCCTTTGGATCAGAAAAAACGCTGGAATCCCATGTGAAATCACACCATTGAAACTCCTTCATCCAAAAACAATCAAAATGAAAAACATGTAAGGGTATATCACGTTCAGTCATACCATCAATAAAGCTTGTGACTGTTTTTTCGTCATAGCTTGTGGTGAATGATGTTGATAGCCACAATCCAAATGACCAAGCAGGTGGTAGGTATGGTTTACCAGTAAGGGTTGTGAAATTTAGCAGAACATCCTTCATGGATTGCCCACCTATTATGAAATATTCCAAATATTCACCTTCAACACTGAACTGGACCTTTGATACAACCTCAGAACCTATTTCAAATGATACAAGCTCTGGATGATTTACAAACACCCCATAGCCCTTGTTAGATATGTAAAAAGGGATATTCTTATATGCTTGTTCACTACTTGTTCCGCCATCCTCATTCCAAACGTCCACCGTTTGACCATTTTTTACAAATGGTGTAAATCTCTCGCCCAAACCATAAACGCATTCGCTAACATCTAGCGTTAGTTGTTCACGAACATAAGTTGAACCATTATCCGATATTAAATACCCGGTTCCTTTTCCAACACTGCCGGTAATATATTTTTTGTCATAAGTAAATTCAGTTTTCCAATGCTCATTACTTACATTTACAGATAACTTGCCGCTAGTAAGTGTAACATGATCATCATAAGATTTTATGTCAAGGAATGTGTCTTGGATTGTGTTAAGAACAAATTCGGGTTGTTTTTGTTTTTGACCTTTAAAATGAAATATTTTCACTCTAATAACATCTGGCATGGGTGAGGAGTATTCAACAGTAATCATTGGTAAATTTAAAGTGTCCCCACGATGCAAACATTTTTTTGTTGCAGCAAAAACCGTTAGATTTTCTTCTGAATAACTGACATCCCGTACTTCAACTGGATTTAAAAGAGTAAAACCTTTTTTAAGATTCCAATAGCCATCACTAAACTTCAAAGTGGCACCTCCTAATTTAATCGTATAATATGTAAACCTTCATAAAACATTGTTGCAATTTTCTTACTTATACCTTATAAAT
>DASRMZ010000157.1:0-2620 GCA_035647675.1 Thermoclostridium sp.
GACGTAAATATATTGTTTTTTGCATGATAGTTTTTCAATATATATTGTACAGCTAATATTATTTAGGTTATATTGCGAAAGCTGCTAGTAGTAATACTCAAATTAATTTATTGTTTGGATGATTTATAATATAGAAACCCTTATCATTCAGGTTATTTACACGGTTATACGTCATTTCACTATCATCCATCTGACGTAAGATACCCCCGGCTTCCTCCACGATACACTGCATTGCAGCGGTATCCCACTCCATTGTATAGCCAAAACGGTAGTAAACTTCTGCCTCACCTTTTGCAATAAGACAACCCTTTATTGCACTTCCAGCGCTTTTTATGTCTTTTATTCTATTTTTTTCAATTAGTTGCAAAAGTTTGTCTGATTTATGAGAGCGGCTCATCATAAGGCGTATATCTTCTGTCTTAGTAGATACATGTATTTTCTTAACATGTCCACCCTTTTCAAAAAATGCTCCGTGCCCTTTCACAGCAAAATATAATTCTTTGGCAACAGGAATCCCAATGACGCCCATTACAGGCTTACCTTTATATGATAGGGCAATATTTACTGTGAACTCGTCATTTTTTTTGATAAATTCCTTTGTGCCATCTAAAGGGTCAACAATAAAGCACCAATCGTTATTAAGCCTTGCAGGATCGTCTTTTGACTCTTCGGCTAGTATAGCACATTCTGGATATTTATTCTTTAGCTTGTCAACAATGAAATCATTTGCTTTTTTGTCTGCTTCCGTGACAGGAGATGAATCATCTTTGTAATCTACAAAAAAATCCTTCTTATAAATATCGAGAATAATATGCCCTGCTTGCTTGGCTAGCTCCTTCGCTGTTTCAAGCACCTTAGGTAAATCATTATTTGTCATGGTATACTTATATGATATAGAAGAAATCTAAACCATACATTCCTCCTTGCCTTTAATAATTGACGCTCTACATACGATGAATGTAGGAGTTTTGAGTGTATAGCTAACCCCACTCCCCTCTCAAATGCTAGTAAAATACCCATAAAAGTTCTAGCACAAACTTTCGCCTTCTAAGCCATAAATGTGTGGGTTAGATTAAAACACATCACAAACTTTACCCTATTATAATATACATTCTTATAATATTAAAGTTAATTGTAAATGAACATTTGAAATCAACATAGAGACTGCTATGTCAGCGGTACTTTTTCATAAGTGTTTTTTAGGGTACCCTTAGTTACTCTAAATAATTCCCGAACACTATGATTTAAGGCTTTACTTTCGGAAATAACCATATCCTTATATTCCTCGGGAAACTTTAGACAGTACCCGCACCCTCTGGAAGAAATCTTACAGGGTAATGAGATAACCTCAAAAACATAGCCCTTCCTCTCAAAATGCCTGCTAACTTTAATTGTGAAGTTGCCAGAATCGTATACAGCTAAACAATCTGCCATATCCTGTCCCCTTTGATATTATGCTAACCTTCTATCATGTTATGAAAAAAATAGTATCTCTGTTCTTATTATGTTACCGATAATCAAAAAAGCTAATGGTTGAGAATACCATTAGCCTCGAATTCGTTGACACATATCCTGATATATAGTAATATTTATTAGAACTAAATAAAGACTTTTGCGATATAACCTTCTAGAAAATTAGTTGTACAATGCATGGTGGTAATATGTCATGTATAATCACAATGTTTCGTGCAACGGTACTCAAAATATGTATCATCGCAAAATGCTTAAGTAAGATTATATATGCGCCCGTAGCTCAGTAGGATAGAGCACAAGTTTCCTAAACTTGGTGTCGCACGTTCGAATCGTGTCGGGCGTACCAAAGGTTTCAACATTGTTGAAGCCTTTTTTCATCCAATGTTTTTGCAATGTAACCTTTATAATGGCTCTTGCAGCAAAGCATACAGATTACCCTACCCAAATGATAAGACAGCACAAGCCAATACTACGCTTTAAAAAGGCAGGTGCTCATTGTGAACTACTCGGCAATGAATCACCGGGCTTCTGTAATCATGTAAGATAAATACTTTACACTACTTACAAGGGTAATCCTATACCCAATACTGCTACCCATAAATGGGTTAGGCAGATACTTTTATTGGACTGCTTATTCCCTTTAAGGGATGGGATATTGCAATATCTGTATTTTGCTTATATAGCCTTAGTATATTATAGACACCAAGACTATCAGCATTATAAAAGGTATGCATATATTTTCAATGACTTGTTCTTATTCAGATATAACCTTTTTATCAGCAGTAGACCATTCATTTTCATAATCGTCGTTGTCAGTTTCCACCTTTTTGGCATAGGGCTCAATTTCTTTCCATTTCATTTTTGTTGCAGCCCATTTAACTAGGATTTCATCATTGCCTAGCGCGAATTCCTTTTCAGTGCTATAAAGTCTTGGCTGAATCGAGCTTGAGTGGTAGGTAAGCTTTTCAGCAGAATTGTTGTCAAAGTATCCCGCTCTATGTTCCGCAATAATATCAGCAGGAATATCATAAGTAGCACCATCTGACATCTGGACTCTCAAATATTTTTTCATGGAATTTCACTCCTTTTTAAGTTTACACTTATCTTTGTTAATTTTTTAACTATGATCAATTATACCATATCAAAT
>DASRMZ010000158.1:0-19291 GCA_035647675.1 Thermoclostridium sp.
CCAGCAGGAACATATACAGTCCCACCACCCATTTGCTTACATTTGTTTACCGCTGCACTAAATGCTTCAGTACAAAGCGTTTTGCCATCTGAAATGGCCCCAAAATCTGTAATATTAAAAATTGTTGTGTAATTCATATCAAAGCTCCTTTCAACTGTTTTTTATCTAAGGCTTTTGTAATGTACCTTAATAATGGCTTTTGCTATGTAATCCTAATAATAGCTAAAACGCATTATCTACAATATTATTTTACGTAAATCCAATCAATATCTGCAAAACCATTGCTATCTTTATATTTGTTCATTGCGAAAATACCTAATTTCGCACCCACCCATCTACCTGGTTTAGCAATGAATGCTTTACCTATCGGTTTAAAGTGTTTTCCGTCATAACTATACTTAAATGAACATTTTGAATCATATTTTACATCAACACTAAATATAACAGTTTGAGCTTCTGCCGTTTGTGAATCAATCAGCTGCTCTGTGTATTTAGCATCCTCTGAGTATTCAGCATCACTATGAGAGCCGTAGTAACAAGAGATTTTGTTACCCTCTTGTGTTTTTTCTATAACAACATAGGTATACTCTTCACCCAGAATAACAAAACCTGCTTTGTCTCCAACATTTTGACCGCTAAACTCTACTTTGACTGAAGCACTGAAATTAGGTGCTTGGAATAATTGTGTCAATACATTAGGAGCACGGAATAATAATCCTGATTCATTCATGTTATTTAGTGCAAATAAACGTAAAAAACCTTGTCTTTCAAATGAATACCAGTCATCTTGAGGGTTTGCATTCCACTGCCATTGAAGACCTAGCACATTTTTGTCAAAATCATCTGATGTTGCTGGTGTCTTTATAGGGAATGTAGCACCCACATCAGGTTTTTTATATGTTTCCACAGGTTCGCCTATCCCATCTTTATCTACATTTTTACCCATAACAGGCCAGTCATCAACCCATTGCATAGGTTGAAGATGAGTAATTCTGCCATATGCGTCTCTATCTTGAAAATGTATAAACCAATCTTGACCAGACTTAGTGTCAACCCAACCACCCTGATGTGGTCCGTTAACTTCGGTACCGCCTTGGTGAAGAACTATTCTATCTTCATATGGTCCATATATATTTTTAGAACGCAAAACAGTCTGCCAACCTGGCTTAACACCACCAGCTGGAGCAAATATATAATAATAGCCATTTCTTTTATACATTTTGGGGCCTTCAATAGTTGGGTGATTTAGATTACCATCAAAAATATGCTCACCCTCGTCAAGAAGTGCAGTTCCATCGGGTTTCATACGCGACAGATGCAAAATACTTTTAAAACCTATTCTACTTTTCGCGAAAGCGCTTACAATATATGCATTGCCATCATCATCCCAGAACGGGCAGGTATCTATCCAACCCTTTGTCTTTTTGACATGTGTTAGCGGTTGCCAACCCTTATGAGGATCGGTTGTTGTAGACATAAAAATGCCCTCGTCCGGGGTTGCAAAAAACACCCATAGTTTACCGTCGTGGTAACGTATGCTTGGAGCCCATACACCCTTGCCATATTCAGGCTTGTTATAGTTTGGAAATGGCAATCTATCCACCACATAACTTATAACTTCCCAATTTACTAAATCCTTTGAATGCAGTACTGGTAACCCAGGGATATAGTTAAAGCTTGATGCCACCATATAATAGTCATCGCCTACTCTGGCTACATCAGGATCAGAATAATCTGCAAAAAGTATTGGATTTTTGTAATAACCATTTTTAAGATCTGCCTGCCATACATTTTTTGATAAGTCATTAGTCATTTTGTTTTACCTTTCTTTAAAATTCATACTCTAAGATTCCTCATTTTCACTCTAAATGAAGTTTCTCTCTTAATGACACTTGTTAGTCGTTACTTTCTAATAATTTCTTTATATATTTTCTACTATCTTCCATTGTGTCAGGTTTTGAGTCTTCAATAAGGATTTCAATACCAAGTTTGCATTCTTTCACTTTTTTAATAAAGAATGGATAATCCAACAGGCCTTCCCCGATTGGAACAGACTTTTTAACTCCATCTTGAACGATAAAATCTTTTGCATGAATAATACATATTCTGTCGCCAAAGAGGTCAAATGCTTCATTTATCATTTCCTTTTGGCTGTCTACTTTATCAGCAGCTAATAAATTAACCGGATCAAAAAGAACCTGTAAGTTGTTTGAATCGATTCGATCCAATACTCTTTTCATTATTTGGGGAGTTGATACCGTATGTGATGTGACACCTTCAATACAGACAATAACGCCAAACTTTTCAGCTTCACGCACCAATTCCGCCACGCTTTCAACAATCATCTCAAAAGCTTTTGGTGAACTGTTTTCTGGTGTATATGACCAATCATAGTTTAACGAACCTGTTTCTGTCGCAACAATATTACATCCAAAGTCCCTTGCAAACCGAATAAATTCTTTAAAATGCTCCAAAGAATCTCTTCTTAGCTTTTCGTCAGGGTGTACCGGATTAATATAACAGCCGAGAACTGAAATTAAAACATCCTCTTTGTACAATGCTTCTCTTATTTCCTTGGCCATGCCAGGATTTAGCTTCCCAAGGGAAGTATCAAAATCTGTAATTGCCTTTTGAGGAGCAAAGTGGATACAACGAAACCCCTTCTTTGCAATCTCTTTTGCCAGTACTTTAACAGGCATCTTCCCAACATCATGAGCACGGATACCAATCATTTTACATACCACCTTTGCTGATTATAGTAAAAATTCTCTCATATAATACATATCACAATAATCAGAACAATTCAATAATATCCAGCATTTAAGGGTATAAATTGCAACATTAAATGTCGCCTACGCTAAGTTACCAATCTATATACTTCCATTGGAATCATAGGCATGAGTGAGTATTTAAATAGTGTTGTGGATCAATAAACATTAAAAAGGTTTGATGCATATAATATGGCATAAGGTGGTGAAATAATTGATATCCCAAAAAGAATTCATTACTATGTCGCTGGATTTAAATCTTTTTTTCTTAAGGATAATGAAAGAGCACTCTTTTTTTCTTGAAATAGGGTTTACACCAAGAGACAATAATTTAAGAGAGAAAGCGGGAATTTTCAGGCAAAGATTTGAACAACTGCTTTCTAAAGCGATAGCTCTCGCAAACAGAAATGTGAGCACAAACGTGTTAAGCTCCCATCAGATAACTACGCAATATACATTGGAAGCCGAAAGAGTTACAAACTTCTACACCGGAATACCATTCAACTTGGATCTGACAAGGCGCGAGCAAATGCTGCAGCCCACCAGTTTCGGAATGCAGAGCACACGAATGGAATATGAGGTGGAAGACCTTGACCGGAGAGCATATCAACTTACTGCAGAACTGGTTATGTTTAAAGAACAGCTGCTAGAAAGCGTTCGGTCATGTAGGATGTTTACGGTGAATTATCCTCTGCTAATAGAACATATACTTAGGGAAGCAAGGCACTTCATGAATATGCTCGCGATGCTTGTACAACGAGAAAGTATAAATAGGCCCATGGATCTTTTGAATCAGGAATTATTCTGGAACCGGCAAATGGCAGAACATGCGAAGTTCATTGCAGGATTACTTGACCCATCGGAAGAGGCGCTTATCGAGACAGCCAGGATGTTCGGCAGAGAGTTCGACGACTTGACGGCCGAAGCGGAACAGGCTTCAAGGCAGGCTATGGATGTAGCGGGTGTTACTGAAAACAGCCTACATGGAACTGAAAGGCTGCGGGACTTTAAAGCGGCCGGCACAAAGGGCTTATTGGAATGTAATATACAGTCGATAGCAGTACCGCTGCTAGGTGACCATGTGCTGCGTGAAGCAAACCACTACCTGTGTATAATGGGTATGTGCCAAAACTAAGGTGATTATGACACTCGTCCCATGGTATATACAATGAAAGCCTGACTGCATAGTCGGGCTAATTTACCCCTATAGTTTACTCCATATAAAATAACTGAATGCTTAATTCTTTGTAACAGAATTTTTCCAGACAAAGTTATCTTTTTATATCATAAGTTTCTATACGTTTATATGAATTTTCACTTCGAAACTACTTCTTACTAAATGCATTCGCTCTTTTGTTCAATCCAATCGTAAACACTTTTCTCCAAATCATATGGATAAGAAAAGTTCATTATTCGGGATATCTCATGAGATAACCGTTTAAATAAATTAATAGTAGCCATTAGAGCCTTCCAACTGTCAATCCTGTCAAAATGACCGAATGAGTTCTGCAGCTCTATTTGAGTCTCTTTGTTTGCCCATTCACATAAGAAACGGCCTGCATGCCATGTATCATATTCATTACCATTTATAGCTTTTTCATGCCATTCTATCATCTGAAGAAGGAGTTGTTTCATATTGCCATCTCGGACTTTTACCATCCACAATTCATTTCGAAGTATCTGTTTAGCTGTATATAGAGCTACAAACCAAAACATATTTATCGATTGCAAGAACTTGTCCTCTGATAAAGGATTCCCTTGAGGCGCCCTGTTATATTTGGGTATAATATCATTTGCAATATGATCTTTATCAATAAGTACTTTCACTCCTCGATAGAAATTATTCGGTGTAATTTTATTCTTAACAATATAACCTAAATTATCTAATGAGTGAATAACAAAATCAACCTGCCATCCACCATTAAATAGTGTAAGATATTCAGGTTCTCCTCCACCTGTCTGTGACACAAATGAAGTACATATGTCACCAATGTTGTTAAGCCATTTGTTATTTGAAAGATAATAATTCTGTTTTGAGGTATAGAATATGATATCCATATCCGACCACTCGTCTGCAGGATGGTCATTACGAGCCCGAGAGCCGACTATAAATGCTGCTCTTATATCTTCAACTGTTTGTGCCCAAGACACAAATTTTTTTTCAATCTGTTCATAAAACCTTTTTGAATTTGGCATTAATTAATACCTCCATATTTAACCATACTAACACTTATTGGCAGGCAAGGCATATAAAAGAAGCCGCGCTGCCTGTTTTTATTGAAACTATCGTCTCATCGCAGACCGGGCAGAGCTGGTTTTCTGGAGTGTTAAAATCAGGATTTTTATAGGAATATTATACCAATAAAATTTATTTAAATCAACGTCATTTTTGCTACCAAATAAAGTTGAAGATGACAGTGGTCGAGAGTATGATGGACAATTGGCACTTGCAACGATCACACTGAAAGATGGAACCACACGCACCATCGGAGCATACGGAACCTTTCTTTTCCTGGACGATACTTGCTACCGCACCAAGTATGAGCCCAGCCAAAAAATGAATGCCTTTGGGAACGGACTGCGATACAACGACTAATTTTAAAAATGCTTTACTCTAAAAATGTATAAATCAGATTTATTAAATGAACTGGAAAAGTGTATACAATACATGTCCCGATCCTTAGTCACTTTTTCGCCACTATTATCGTTGTGTTTTCCATTCGCCAAACCATTTCAACAGATAAAAAGCCAGCTTTCTTTAACATTGCAATTTGGTTGTCAATGGTACAGGGGGTATCAAAGTGAATGAATTCACCATTAGGGGTGTTCATTTCACGTCGGAGCCTTAAGTTCTCTGCAAAAAGTTCATCCTCGACTGATTGTTCAGTTACCATATAATCACACTCTATGTATACACCCTTTGAATTAAGCGCTTTATAGATTTTAGTATATAATGCAACTTTTTCAGCATGAGAAAAGTGGTGCATTGTTTGAAAAGAAATGGCCGTATCAAATACGCTTGCGCCCAGGTAAACATCAAAATAATTCCCGCAAATTAACTTGATATTCTTATCAAAGTGTTTTTGCCTAACCTTCTCCAGCATTGCCTGTGTCAAATCTATTCCGACAACCGACACATTTGGCACCCACTTGAATATCTCGTCAAGTTCAAGTCCTGTGCCGCAGCCCAAATCAAGTATTGTTTCTGTGCTGTCAGGAACAAGCTCTGCCATCTTTATATAACCCTCTTTGCATCCCTTGACATCATTTAGCATATGTTCATCGTAGCCGTCAACACGAGCGGTAAAAAAAGCACTCATGTTTTCTACTAAAGGTTGTATTATAGTAGTAGCTTCGTATATTCTGGATGTATCACCCCCTGGATGATGACCGATGGCAATACTTCTCCAGCCATATTTTTCATAATATGAGGTGTGATTAGTACAAAGATACATCTTGTCAAAGCCAAGTCTTCCTCCATCAATTCTCGCATTTTCCAAAAGCTTTGCTCCTAAAGCGTTGCCTCTGGCTTTTTCTTCTACAAAGAGTGCACACAAATATGGAAACAGATCTGTTCTATCAACAAAATCATTTTGGATGAGCCCGCAGCCACCAATAATTTCATCATTTTCATCAATTGCCAGGTACCACTGAGGAAGGCTTTTGTTATTATTGATACAGTCATAGAAGCTTTTTTCATATTCTTTGCGGTCTATACCCCACTTAGAAGCAAACCAATCAATTGCACGCTTAGAATACATTGGGCAGTTTCTAATTGAAATAATATTATTTGTTAGTTTACTCATTTGAAATATCTCCTTTGGCACTTTTTAATAATCTGCTTCGTACTCTTATCATGTTGGTATTTTATAAAATCAAGCATCTTATGATTTTGTTTATCAAAATTATACGCTAAAACATGATGGTTCACTCGGTTTAGATTTAAATCCAGTTTGCATGCAGATGGAATAAACCCTGCTTTCAGGCTTCTTTGAAAAACATATACACCTTTTGATTGAAATCTTTGGCTTCATCATAAACACCGTGGCCTAAGTCATTATACATATATAACCTGCACCCGAGTTTCTCCGCAATTTCAACAGAAGCCTGACCGGACACTACCTTATCCTGTCCTGCCCCTATGACAAACACTGGACACCTGATTTCATTGAGCCTGTCATATGTATTGCACGTAAGACAGGATTCGGTCAACCGGATAAACCTTTCAGTATTCTTTGGCTTCATCAGTTTGGATATCACTGGGAGCAACAGTCTGTTCTTTTTCAGATACTGTTCAGAATAATTATTAACAAAATAATCCATACCGAAATCTTCGTATCTGTTTGCTTTTATCATGTGTATCCAGTTGTTCAGGCATTTTATCAACGTTTCATTATTGCGGGACAAGGTAACACCGAGGACGATCTTCTTTACCAGCTCCGGATGTTCTATTGCCAAGGCCTGAGCAATCATGCCTCCTTGTGATACGCCAAGTACATTTGCATCCCTTATTCCCAGCTCAGACATGGCGCATGAATAGTCATTTGCGATATCATCCACTGTGTACCCTTCCGGGATATCCCTTTTGCGGTCAATACAGTATACTTTATATTCTTTTGAAAAGAGCCGATACATATAGGCAAGTCCTATGCCCGCGCCGCGGATTGAATCCTTTGGATTAAGGCCTTGCAAAAGCATCATTGGCTTATTTCCTTTCCCGAACGAAACGTAATCAACTATTGAATTATCGATTTTCAGCGTGCCTTCTTTTATCATTTTCAAACCTCCCAGAATCAGATTTCTTATTGAAGTTTTTCTTTAAGATCTAGGTTTATATTACATGTATTGAAGCTTTTGAACCCATTCCATTATACAATCAGATGCTTGAGGACAGGATAGCAGCTTATGAACTGGATAAAAATGATAAAGAAGTGTTGGGGAAGAATATTATTTTTCCAAATAATATTCTTGAACAATCCACTTATCATTTTGATATTTTAATGTCATTCCTAAATAGTTACAGGAATCTTCCCCTCCTATTAAAAAACTCGTATTGAACATCCATCATTTTATCTGTTGCTAACTCTTCCGGATTCCACGGCGCACTCCCCTTGAAAACCTTCGGTGGTATCATTGCCACTCAATATCAGCGACACATATTCCTTGATACTGTTTTTCATTGATGCAATCTGCTCTTTATCGATTGATTTCATAGGACGGGCATGCAGAATACCCTCTACACCTCGCAGCAGAACAATGGTCAGCGTCAATGTGTCAACATTGAGCTTGCTTTTCACGGTTCCGTCGGCAATCTTCGCTTCTATCATGCGCTGAATGGACGGCAGGAGCGCCCTCATTGTTTTTTCATGAAGGGCGCATTGAACACTCCAGTGCAGCTTATTTCCCTGCAACGTGGAGAAATACTCGTTTGAGCCGTTCTCAATCTCAAGCAGCAGAGCGTCGAGGTATTCCCAAGAGCTTAAGGCGCTGTCGTTGGCAATTCTTTCGATACGACTTACGTAATTTTGCAAATACCGCTCAATGACCGCTTCAAACAGAGCTTCTTTTGATGGAAAGTAATAATAGAAGCTGCCGGTAGTGGCTTTGGATTCTTCAAGGATCATCCTAACAGAAGCCTCTTCGTAGCCATTTTCCATGAAAATTTTGAATGCCGTGTCAAGTATCTTTTCTTTTGTGCTTCCGGCTTTTGCCATAGTCGTCACTTCCGTTCAATCATCATTCGGTCTTTGGTCAGATTATGTACAGTTATATAGGGGTTGCGATACAATTTGCGCTTGCCAGGCAAACCCATAAGCTTTACGAGCGGCGTGTTCTTTGAGCCTGCTGACAACAGCTGCTGATCGCCGGAGGTGATACAGTATCCGATAGCGCGTTTTGGGCAACTTGTCACGCAAGCCATACACTGTGCGCAGTGGTGCAGAAATGTTGGCTTGCCCTCCTGCAGCTCGATGTTACTGCACGGACAGACACGGGCGCACAATCCGCAGGAAATACAGCTTTCGGTGATGGTAAACGGATAATCCGCGTATTTTTGAAGCTCAAGATACGGTGTCATCACCTTGTCACGCCGCGCATTGACCATCACACCGGCTTTGGGGTATGGCTTTGTCTTGCGCTGTGCGATTTCCCGTGCTATGCGCTCAAGTTTGCGCTCGGTTCGCGGCACAACGAGCTTCGGCGACGGCATAGGCGGATAAACAATCGCATAGTTCGCCACGCTGTGTACCTTCTCACCATATGCCATGTTCAAGCCTTTCGCAGCAAGCAGCTCCGCTAACTTCTCACAGGAAATGCCGTTTACAAAGCTGGGCATTGCCACGGCGAATATATAGGCGTTCGGGTTAATCTGTAAGGCTTCCACAAAGTGCACGGCGGGAGCGGGCATTGTCCAGTGATAAACCGGAAAAACGAATCCAACCATATCACATTCGGTTGCCGGAACACTTGCCGGGTCGCAGCGCATGGAGATAATTTCAGTGTCTCCGAGTTGCTGTGCGATTTTCGTAGCTGCGCGCATGCTGTTGCCCGTACCGGTAAAATAGTAGATCACATTATGCATAACGTTTCCTCCTTGTGAATTAGAATACTGTTCTAATTCATTATACCATGCGATTCACAGGAAGTCGATAAAAAAATAGAACGATGTTCTACGTGTCAGGGGGATTCTTCTGCGAGCCTGCATTTCTGCAAATTCAAGATAATCAGAAACAACGCTGTTTAATGTAGATAATTCTTCTTCCGTACGATAATTTTTTGTCACTAAAGCATCCGGTTGTGCTGGCCTTTCCCCCTTAAAACTCAGCATCCCAATCATCTTATCAACTCACCCATCCAATATCCAAATTAATAGACCGACTTTAAAATCTCGCCATCTTGGATAACTTCGAATCTATCCACTATTTTTGTAATATAATTGTTCGTGTTACGCTCATTTTCTTTGGCATCTTAAAATAATAAAGCTTGCAACTAAAACTCCAAAATATGCACCATCGCAAAAGCGCTCGGCTCTAACACTACCCATAATAAGCGCAAGCACACACTGTTCATTCAAATTTAAAACATCAGCATTCTTTCTCCGCCTTTATTGTGATGCGCTCATTTATTTGGAGACAATACACACCCTAACAGTCCTGTAGGACAATTGTACGCATTATTTCATTTCTCGCAGAATGCTCACCGACGAGCAAGGTTTCGTCTGCGAGCAACACTAATTTTCCTATATTAACGCTTTAATGCTCCTTGAAAACGCCAACCGTGATGAACTCAAAAAACGGATTGCTGATATGAGCACATTCTTAAAGAAGCAATCCACCGCCCTTACCGAATACGACGAGCAGCTTGTCTGGCGGTTGACCATGCCAATATCTGCGCACAAACAACACACGTTTCTCCGTATCCAAGTTACGTAACCAACAATTCAAAGCTTCTCCAATCTCATTATCACTCGATTCAACCGTCATATCGGATATTTCGGACATACATTCTTCGAGTTCGCTGAGCAGCATTGTCAATCCACTATATCGTTTCTGTGCTCTGCTTTTACGAAAATAATCAATAGAGATGCAACGCACAATTCGACCAAGATATGCAGATAATGATGTTGGTCTATCGGGTGGGATTTGATTCCACGCAGCCAGATATGTATCGTTAAGACATTCTTCGCAATCTTCATTATTGCCAAGTACATTCATTGCAATAGTGTTTAAATAGGGATTGTACTTCTGCCGTGTTTCATTCAACGCGTTTTCAGATCTCGACCAGAAAAGGTCTATAATCTGCTTGTCATCCATATAATCCTCCTTACCAATGTTTTAAGGCCTTCACTAATATAGTCGTAAAACATGTCCTAAATATTGCATGAATTTTTGATTTTCGTAAACTAAATCAGCCAGAATGAACTAATTCTGGCTAACTACAAAATGTTAATAATATCACCTTTTAGTTCTTTGCCATAATGCAACATGTCGACAACTCAACATCCAACCTGACATGCTTTGAGCGTGCAAAAAAGATGCCGTTTGAACCTGGTGGGGCCTTGGCGACAGGGTATAGTTTTTTAGTAGTATCCTATCACAATAGGTATGAAAAAACTGTTTATTTTCCGGTTTTTTCTACAGCGTTTATCACATGCTTAAACTTACCACTTTGAGGATGCTGCTTTGGCTCCTCGGTAGATAGTGAAATCTCTACATGATGTATACCATGGGTAGAAAGGAACCTCGTTAAAGCGATGCAGGCAGATTCAAACACTTCTTCTTTACTGTAGCCGCTGCTCGGGTTAATTCTTAATTCTAATTTATTGTCCTTATGAGCCACGATTTGAAATCTTTGTATTTCATGAATCTCTTTCAATGTTGCATAAATGGCAAGTGGAGCAATTTTTATTTCTTTCTCATCTTCCATGAACGTGATAATATCATCAACACGGCCCTCAATTGTAAGCCAAGGGGATGTATTACCACATGCACAAGGTTCATGATGCATTACTATGCGATCAGTAACCTCATACCGGATGAATGGCTGAGTATAATTATATAAGTTCGTAAGTAGAATTTTATCAGACTGTACACCATCGGGAACTGGTTTGTTATCCTTATCAACAGGTTCAACAATCACCCAATCGTCATTGATATGAAAATGTTGTTCTGCACATTCACACGCAATTGTTCCTCCTTCAGTACAGGAATAATTCGTCTGGACATAGCATTGAAATGCTTCTGAGAGTTTTTCACGCAGATGGTTACTTAAATACTCTCCACCTGTCATAATGATTACAGGACTGATACGCAGACGCCCACTTTTCTGCTCATCTATAAGAAGTTCCAAAATAGTTGGGTATCCACCAAGCATGGCAGGTTGAAAAGCATTCAGTTCATCTACTATCTGCGATATTGGTAACAGCGCGCTCGTTACAGCCATCTGCTTTTTCTTCCATGGCATTGCAAGTAATCTTGAACGTACCGTGCCATATGCCAAATAGAATCCGCCTGTTGCGAATACTCCGATCGTCTTTTTCCCTGCCTTTAAAAATGCAGTCATATCCTGTTTTCTAGCATAGGATCGTGTCACACTTATTCCACCCATAACATTATTGGTATTACTATCACAAAGCATTACCAAAGGATTACCTGTAGATCCACTCGTTGTAAATATTAGATAATCCCCCTTAAGCTTGCGTCCAATGTTGTCGAGATCTCCCATAAACTCATTAATATCTGAAAGTTTAATAGAGCGGTCTGTTATCCAATCATCGAAATGTGACATTAGCTCCTTCTTGTTCGTCGGTGGTAAATCTGAAATATCAAGCTTATCACCAATATCTTTATAAAGCTCTTTATAATAAGGGCTGTTCTGTTTTGAGTAACTTACAATCTTATGAAATCGCTTTTTGCGTATTCTTGCCTTCCTGGTTTCATTTGTATTTTTATATTTCCAGCATAAAAACATAGCTTTAAAAATACCAATTTTATCCATTACGCTTCCTCTTTCACCACACCATATAACATAAAGTCTATATACTCTCTAGTCTCTTCTTTTATTTCTTCTGACTGTTGAAAAAACCGATCCGGCATCTCTTTGTAAATTTCTAAATACCTGTTAATAATTGCTCCAATATAAAGGGTAAGAGCCGCTGTTACTTTCTCAGTACTGGATTCTTTTAGATTGTATGGCAACAATCATTGTAAGTATAAATAATATTCCTAAAATGTATATCCACATACGTTTATACCACCTTTTTCTATTTAGCATATAAACCTCATATTTACATAATACCATTTCATAAAATCATCTTATATTCTATGTTTGGTATTTGTCAAGCCAAAAGCGGTCCACTGTTTTAATTGAAAAAGGGTCCATTATTCCTTCGCTTTTAACCATGCTACTGTTTCTTCAAATCTGTGGCTATTTTCTCTGGTAAGCTCAATTATATGTGCTTTATGGGCTAACCTATCAACCATTGCTCCGGTTAACATAGTATCCTTAAAAATTTCTTCCCAACGATCAAAATTTAGGTTAGTCGTTATTATTATTGAGCCTTTATCATTTCTATCTGATAATAGATTAAACAATATCTCACAGCCCACCTTGTCAAAAGAAACGTACCCCAGTTCATCTAGAATGACTAGGTCGTATGTAGCAAATTTCCTTTTATATGATGTTAATTGGCTCATACTCATTGCTTCCTTTAATTCAATAATTAGGTTGGGGACTGATGTAAAGAGTACGCTTTTTCCATGTAAACAAGCCTTTACACCAAGTCCTATGGAGGATGGTGTCAGGGGGACGGAGGTTTGACACCTTTCGGATTTTTTGTCAATATCACTTTAATATTTTCAGGCAATAATGTATTGGTCTAATAGAATTGGCATTTTCCCAAATCTCAGCATTATCAATTTCTCGTATATCTTCCGGAACCACTTCATGAATATGAAGAGTTTTCCTATATATAATAGGTCTCTCATCATATTCATAGTAATCACCATTTAACCATACGTGCCACACCTCTACAGTATCTGTGCGGCTGAGAGCATCTTCAATATACTTAAGAATCAATTTCGCTCTACCTTCAGTATAGTAAGCCCACTCCAAGTAGACACCATACGTTTTATCTGTATAGTCAGTTACCTCCATAAACTCATACAGAGTGAAATTATCATCAGCATCACCGTCAAAAAATGATCCTGTGTCAACATTTATCATCAATGGATATTCTTTCGATGGTTTCACCTCATCCAGAGGACAATTAGCTACTATAAATGTGCATACACTCATATCATATTCACCTGTTAATTAACCCCCTATACACTAAATAGCTCAGTAATCTTCTTCATTCTGTCTGAAACACCAACGCTAAAAGGATCTCTGCTATCACATCCCTTACTTACAGCTTATACATTCTGACGCATGATGTTCAAGCAGTTTATAATGGGATCTGAGAAACTTTGATAAAGTAAGTTTGTTATTAGTGAGAACTATAATATTTTGTCCAAGTCGTGGCCAATCTCCTCGAATTTCCTATACTCATGTGAGATATTCAACGAATCCAAATATAAATGTAAAATTTCATTATCACAAAATAATATGTCAGCTGTGCCGATATGAAGATCAATTTTTTGTTTGTCTCTAATTTTATCCGCATTTTGCCGTACCAAGCATAAAATATTGTTTTCCTCCAAATACCACTCTTCTCTCATCATAACTTCGTATAATTCAATAGCTTTTTCCGGTGCTACCCCCACAGTACGGTATTCTTTGTGATAGAGATGGTGATAGGTTCCTGCATAAGAGGTTACAGAACCAAACAGCTCGGGGTGCTTGACTGCATAATAAAACGCCATGTTAGCACCCATCGAAAACCCTGACAGCATTCTGTTCTCGCGGGTTGCGTCTGTTCTGTACTGTCCGTCGATATGGGGAATGAGTTCCTTAATCATTATGGATTCAATTTGTAATAAGGCATCGAAATAATTGTCTTCCGACGAAATTGCATTGACAAAAACAGTAATAGCCCGTCTGTTTTTATAGACCTTTTTCATTGGCCATATCTCGGAAGATTCATTGCCCGTCCATCCATGAATGTGGTACACAACCGGATATTTTGCGCCGTAGTCTTTGTACCCTGGCGGAAGATAGATATTATAGCCAATTTCATGATTTAATACTTGGCTGTAAAATGTTTTATGAGTAACATATTGAGGTGAATCTACTGGTGGGTTTACAAAGTTCATTCAACATTCCTCCAATACCGACTAATAAAAATTATATCAATTGACCTTTAAAAAGCAATTACACCTTGGAAAATATTTCTACCATCTGAATTCATTATAATTGCATAATTCATCTGTATTAGCAACTTCTCTATGCATATTCTTCCATACATATTATGTCATCATTATTATATTCTCAAGGGTTGGTTGGATGTTCATTCACTTGATCTTTTGTTGCAGCTTCTCCGAAGATATCGGTTACTAAGCAAAGGACATCGGCAACTGTAAACCATTCTCCTTTTCCCTCGTTTGTAATGATATAGAGAATCATCATCATTTTTTCTTTGAAATCCTTTAGTTTCTTCACTTTCAGATATTTGTCGAGATTAAGTTCATCACAAGCATGAGTTGTACTTCACATTGTTATTCTGCCGGCTATCAATCTCGTTATTTTGGTGTTTGGAGTTGCTTTCGTATGCACTCTACCCATTAATATTTGTAAGTCTTCAAAATTTGCTTTTTAGATTTTTATATTCATAATTTCTTGCCCCCAAAAACCATAATTCAAACTCCCGTAAAAGTATTGATGAAATCTCATTATAATACAGGTGGAGTATTTAATAATCGAAGGAGATTTAAGTTGAGAGCGGCTAAAATTCAGCTGTTCTCAACTGTTTTTTTCAATTAGAACTTTTCATTAGGATTTGGTCATCAGGTTAAACCCCGATTTATTTTTAAGTCATCAGAAGAATTCATTAGATGATGTCAGGTTATAATTATTATGACTTAAGTTTATCTTTTAGCTGTTTTATTTTTGTTTCTATTGTTGAGATTACTTTTTTAAATTCCTCATCACTCTTACCGGTAGGATCATCCAATCCCCAATCTTCCCTGTGTTTACATGAAAGGTAAGGGCATTCAACGTTGCACCCCATTGTAACAACGATATCTACCGAAGGAATTTCATCAAGTAACTTTGAATGTTGAGTTTTCTCCATATCTATACCATAAAGCTTTTTCATTAGGCGCACAGCATCCTTGTTAATTTTAGGTTTTGTTTTTGTACCTGCAGAATAACTTTTAAATACGTCACTACCAAAGTGTTTACCAAGAGCTTCTGCTATTTGAGATCTACAAGAGTTATGGACGCATATAAATGCTACCTTGGGTTTATTGTCACTCATGTTTTTCTCCTCCTTTATTATGTGTCTGACTTTGGAAACAAGTGCTTTGTATTATTTGCTATTTTAACAAAATTTAGCGTAACTGGCATTTCATTAAAAGAAGCATATTTTTGTTCTTAGATATACGCTTTCTTATTTATCCTCTTACTTTTTGCAGTATCTTCTCTACCTGTTCGGTTTTTAGAACTTTACCGTAAGAAACAACCTTTCCATCCACAACCAAAGCCGGGGTGGTCATCACCCCATATGCTGCGATTTGCGAAAAATCCGTCACATGCTCAATTTCAGTATCCATGTCGAGTTGCTCCAATGCTGCCTTTGTAGCCGCTTCGAGCTGATTGCATTTTGCACAACCACTTCCAAGTATCTTTACAGATGCGCCTTCCATATTAGCATTTTGGGCCTTTGCCATGCTTTCAGCGTCACAGTTGCCACCACAGCAACAGCTTGAAGTATCTTTTTTCTTCTTTCCAAAATTAAACAATGACATAAACTATCTCTCCCTTATCTGATAATTTTATTATAGCCTAAATAAAACATATATTCTTAAAGCTTTTTGTTATCCATCAGCAGCAATCTCCTCCGCAATCACATTTTTTATTTTTCTTGCCATCGAAAAAGTCTCTCAGATTGTCCGGCAGTTCATAGCTTCCGCATGAACAACTGTCTTCAATTATACCAAACACACTTTTGAGTATAGCATTAGCAAGTTTTTCTTTTGGAGGAACCTCAAAAGTTTCACCATCATATTCAAATACGCGGCAATCCACATCGGTATCACTGATTTCACTGCAACAGCACTCTTCCACTTGCCGACTACCAGTTGGTGGGATCCAGCCAGTATTGTCACCTACATAGGTAATTGCTCCAACAGGGCAAACATTACCGCAGCCATGGCAATGATCAACACATGATGTAGGATTCAATACAACAGGGTAGGGGGCTTTTTTTACATCATAAACACCATAAGGGCATTTATCAATGCAAACACTACACTCTGTACAAGTAAGATAATCGATAACGGGATACCATGTTTTACTCATAACATTACCTCCTAAATTATTAATGATTGGATTGCATTGAAAAAATATCCTACTATTATAATACCAATAGTGCAAATTCCGATGAAAAGTGCAAGCAATTTAGGTTTCACTGCTTTACGTAGCATAATCAATGATGGCAAGGATAAAGTGGTAACACCCATCATAAATGATAGAACAACGCCAAGTTGTGCCCCTTTACTTAATAATGCTTCTGCAATTGGAATAGTACCAAAAATATCAGCATACATTGGAATACCTATAATAGTAGCCAAAAGAACAGCAAATGGATTGCCTGTACCTAAAGTTTTTATTACCCACTCTTCTGGAATCCAGTTGTGAATAACTGCGCCTATTCCAACCCCTACTAATACATATGGAAATACCTTTTTGAAGGTATCAATTACCTGCTCTTTTGCAAAAATCAAACGCTCACGCTTTGTAAGATCAGGAGATTCAATATCAACACTGCTAGCTGTGGCAATAAAGCTCTCAACGTGTTTTTCCATATGCATTTTTTCAATTATGGTACCACCGACAATTGCGAGGATTAGTCCGAAAACAACATAGATAATAGCTACCTTTGCTCCAAAAATACTCATCAAAAGAACAAGAGATCCCAAGTCCACCATAGGAGAGGATATAAGGAAGGAAAACGTCACTCCCAGCGGTAGTCCAGCGCTGGTAAAACCGATAAATAGCGGAATGGAAGAACAAGAACAAAATGGTGTTACCGTACCGAGCAAAGCAGCAGCGGTATTCGCACCAATTCCATGAAAGCGTCCCAAGATTTTTTTACTCCGCTCTGGCGGAAAATAACTTTGGATATAAGAGATCATAAAAATCAATGTACACAGCAGTATCGTTATCTTAATTACGTCATAGAAAAAAAACTGTGCGCTTGCAACCCACCGGTTGGCAGTATCCAGACCTAAAGCCGATAATCCACTACCTATTACCTCGTTAAGCCATTTCATTCCAAGAATTTGACTTTGAATAAAGTCCCAAATTACCTTAATTATTTGCATTTTTAAAACCCCTTCTTTATAATATTAAGACAAACATATCAAGATTTTTAGATGTATATTGCCTATAAAAAGCCACATATTGTTGGCTATTTATTGATGGCTATTCATTTAATTACAACAGTTACTAGTTAAAATAACAGTATTCGGTGTTGTTAAACTTTTAAGTAGCTTAACTGCAAAACTACTTCCTTTTTCACTTATTTTATAATGTGTCCATTTTCCATCCTGCCTACTGTCCACAATACCGGATTCACATAGAATCTTCATGTGGTAAGATAATGAGGATTGTGCCATATCAAGCTGCTCACCTAAAACACAAGCACATTCTTCACCGTTTTTAAGTAACTCTAGTATTCTTAACCGCCTTTCATCACATAAGGCTTTGAATACTATTGTCATCTCCTCATATGTGGTTTCCATTTTTTTCACCTCATATTCAAATTTCTTAATATGATAAATTATATGCTTCAAATCGAGTTTTGTCAATATGTCATTTTAATGAGGATCCATTATCTACTTTTCTCATACTCATCCAAAGCCTGCTCTATTTGCTCTATCTCTTCACTACCATTGGTAGGAAATCTTAGCAGTGGGATACCCTACAGAGACAATATACGATCTTTCATTTGGTCACGTTCATACTGCCTTGTACCAGGTTTATGATAATGGAATCCATCCACTTCAATTGCCAGGACGGCTCTCTTAGTAATACGATTATTTATCTTATAGGTATTTCTGCTTTGACACCAGCATTACCTAATACGATGAGCTGCTTATTAGATGGCTTATTGAAAAGGTCAACGTTTATGAGGATAAATATACCGTGGAATTAAAATCTGGCTTGATGGTTGATGATAACGAGATAAAAGCAGCAAGGCACTCTACACGCAGAATTCACGTAGAATGCCTTGTTTTAATCCTGTAACAGGTTTAAATATTGCGAAAGTCTTTACTTTACCCGTTGCCATCGATGAACGGATAAATTCCTATGGTTTTACAGTTTGTTTTTCTTATCGATCCATGCATTGCCAATTAAAATGCTTCCTAGACCACTACTTGCTCCTCTATAAATTCTTCAAAGCTATCAATGTCGTCAAAGGCAACATCATTACCTAGCGCCTCAAAGTGTTTCCTTCCGCATTTAATCTTAGAACTTTCTGTTGGCCTTAGGGCATCAAACATGGTATCAGCCTTGGTTTCCAATACAAAGTACAGCTTATCCTTGCCATCTACTTCAATTAAAACTACCCAGTCAGGGTTGTAAGTGCCCAGCGGAGTTGCAATTTTAAACCAGTTCGGCAACTTTGCGTATAGCTTAATATTCTTATTGTTTTCAAAGTTGGTGGCAAAGCTTTCTTCGTTAGCACTGTCATAGACTACATACTCATACACAGACTTATTACTTTCTATCATATTCTTGGATAAGTACCCTGTAAGCTCCTCTGTTTCAAAGAGTTCTTGGGCGTAATACTCGTCATGACCTATCTTAGTGTACTTAATGCCATCAACTATCATATTCCTCATTTTAGCTGATATAATCTG
>DASRMZ010000159.1:0-5412 GCA_035647675.1 Thermoclostridium sp.
CTGAATTGAATACGCTGAAGGAAGTTGTTAAAGGTGATGATGTAGAGGCTATAAAATCTGCAACAGAAAAGCTTTCACAAGCATTTTATGCAGTTTCCGAAAAACTCTATCAGCAAGATCCAAATGCAGCTGGCGGAGCAGAGGGGTTCAATCCAGACATAGGTGGAGAAGCTGGAAACCAAGATGATGTTTTCGATGCTGATTATAAAGTTGTTGATGATGAAGAAGATGCAAACAATTAATACTTTAAAAAGAAAAAACATCATATAGATTAAAAAATAACGGCTTTTGCGATGCAACCTTAGTGGAGTAACATCATAAAATGCCCATAATAACAAATAATGAAACGAGTCAAAGATATTCCTTTGACTCGTTGTCATAATTAAGTTCACTCCATTAATATTTTACGATATTTCACAGCTATACATCTCTGGTTACTTGTGAACAGTAAAAAATGCAGAGCAAGTGAAAATCAATCCAGATACTCAAGTTGAAGGAGTTTTTGAAGTGTGCTATAATCGTTAAGTTACTTAAGTAAAACAGTGGTGGGGGTATGTTAGATTGCCAGAAAAAAAAGATTATTATGAGGTGCTCGGAGTAGAACGCAGCGCTGATGAGTCAGATTTAAAAAGAGCATATCGAAAACTTGCAAAACAGTACCATCCGGACATGAATCCTGATAACAAGGAAGCAGAATCCAAGTTTAAAGAAATCAGTGAAGCTTATGCGGTATTAAGTGATCCGCAAAAAAAGCAACAGTATGATAATTATGGTCATGCTGCGTTTGACGGAGCGGGTTTTGGAGGTTTCGGTGGATTTGATTTTGGATTTGAAGATATATTTGATAGCTTTTTTGGGGGCTCACCATTCGGTAGCAGAAGTACGCGTGGACGGTCGGGACCTAGAAAAGGCGCCGATTTACAATATTCAATTGAAATTAGCTTTATTGAAGCAGCTTTTGGAGCAAAAAGAGATATTAATGTAAGTAGGATGCAGTCATGTAAAGACTGTGATGGTTCTGGTTCAAAGCCTGGAACATCGCCGGAAACTTGTAAGCATTGTAATGGATCAGGACAGATTAGACGTGTGCAGTCCACTATGTTTGGACAGATGGTTAACATGGGTACTTGTGAAATCTGTCGTGGTGAAGGGACAGTAATAACAGAACCTTGTGAAACATGTCATGGTAATGGAAGAACAAAAAAGACTTCCAAAATCAGTATAAATATTCCTGCAGGAATAGACAATGGTCAAACTATATCTTTGCGTGGAGAAGGTGAAGCTGGTATAAAGGGCGGACCGGCAGGCGACTTGTATGTTAGCATAAGAGTAGAATCCCATCCTATTTTCAAAAGAGAAGGGTATAATGTTATATGTGAAATACCCATCACTTTTACTCAGGCAGCTCTAGGTGCAGAGTTGGATGTGCCCACTATTGAAGGTACTATAAAGTATACGATACCTGAGGGAACACAAACTGGAACTGTTTTCAAATTAAGAAACAAAGGTATTAAATACTTAAACTCCAATGCAAAGGGTGATCAATTTATTAAAATTAATGTGGATGTTCCAACTAAACTATCAGATAAGCAAAAAGAATTGCTTAGAGAATTTGCAGAAATAAGCGGTGACGAGGTTTTTGAACAAAGGAAGGGTTTTTTTGATAAAATGAAGAATCTTTTCCAATAATATAAAGACTTTTGTAATGTAACATTACAAAATGCCCGATAAGGAGTATTTGCGTGAAGTGGTTAGAAGTATCGATTACAATTGATCCTGAATTACAAGATGCAGTATCTCAGGTTTTATTTGAACAAGAAGTACAAGGGTTAGAAATTGTAGATCCAGAAGCCTTTAGACAAATATACAATGATAATAAGCATTTGGATTATGCTGAGGATGGCTTTATTGAAGGCTACGGTAAAGATGTTACCATTAGAGCCTATTTTAGCTCTAGCTATAGCGTTGAATCGCTAAAGAGCAAGCTTGATTCACAGCTCATAGGTCTTATGAAACAGATTCCTGAGTATAGTATCGTGGAACGCTCAGATACCGAATGGAAGGATAACTGGAAAAATTATTATAAAACCTTTAAAATATCTGACAGGGTTATAATAAAACCAACATGGGAAGATTATTTTCCAATAGAAGACGAAGTTGTTATTGAGCTTGAACCTGGGATGGCTTTTGGTACAGGCACCCATGAGACCACGGATATGTGCGCAAAGCTACTTGATGGTGTTATAAAACGCAATGAAAAGGTTTTAGATTTAGGCTGTGGGACAGGGGTTTTAGGAATAATTGCTGCAAAGCTTGGCGCCAAGTGTGTTCTTTGTGTCGATATAGATGATACAGCATGTAAGGTTGCTTATGAAAATGCCATGAAAAATAATGTTCTTGATGTTATACAGGTAAAGCAAGGTGAACTTAAGGATATAGATAAGAAAGAATACGATATTATTGTTATAAATATTATTGCTGATGTAATTATCTCATTGCTGCCTAAATTAAAGGCCTACTGTAATGATAAAACAAATATATTGCTGTCGGGAATTATTTCTGATAGGTGCGAGGAAATTATTAAGACAGTAGAAGAACAAGGCTACAAAATAGTTAGCGTTAAGAGTAAGGGTGAATGGGTGGCTATGCATATATGCACAGATTTTTAATTACACCTGAATCTATAAAAGAAGATATTGTATATATTTCAGGGGAAGACTTAAAACACATGCTTCAGGTTTTAAGACTTAAAATAGGTAATAGTTTTTTGGCCTTTGATGGCACAGGTATGGAATATCAAATTGAGCTAATCTCTATTGAAAGAGGCTGTGCTACGGGGAAATTAATTAAATCCTATGATCCTGGGACTGAACCCAAAACCAAGGTAATTATATTCCAAGGTATGCCAAAGTCTGATAAAATGGAGTGGGTTATTCAAAAAACCGTAGAA
Source organism: Thermoclostridium sp. (assembly GCA_035647675.1). Lineage (GTDB taxonomy): Bacteria > Bacillota > Clostridia > DSM-8532 > DSM-8532 > Thermoclostridium. The sequence goes on from DASRMZ010000159.1 coordinate 2,951, forward strand.
CTGGGAATAAGTAAGATCGTTCCAATAATTACTCGGTTTTCCGTTATACAAAAAGCGGACAGGAATATTAGTGGAAAGCTGCAAAGATGGAACAGAATTTCCCGAGAAGCCTGTAAGCAGTCGGGGCGCACTCTTATACCAGAGGTTACAAGTCCAATACAATATAATAAAGCTATAGGCCTGTGGCATGATATAATTATGGATGAGCCTGGAGCTATGGCTGTCTTTTGCTATGAGAATGAAGGTGAAAAATGTTTGAAAGATTTATTTAAATGTTATAATATAAATGATATTGGAACTGTAGGCGTTTTTGTTGGCGCAGAGGGTGGTTTTTCAGAAGAAGAAATTCAACTTGCGAAACAAGAAGGTATAACTCCTGTAGGTCTGGGAAAAAGAATACTTAGAACTGAAACAGCTGCAGTTGCAGCTTTATCTATAATTATGCACGAAATGGGAGAATTGACGTAATCATTATTGTTTTCTCTTCCATGGATGTTTTAATTTTATTTATATTTAGATAAAAAATTCCTTTTACACATATAAGCTACCGAGGCCCTTTGCAGCGTTACACCGCAAGAGCCTTAGCTAAGAAGATGGAGGCAAAATAATAATGATTAGAAGCATGACAGGGTATGGTCATTATAAGTATCAGGGCAAACAGGTCAATATGGACGTTGAGATAAAGACAGTTAATCACAGATACTGTGATGTGTATATACGTATACCAAGACAGTTAAATAGCTTTGAAGAAAAAATTCGTTCATTAATTACAAGTCGTATTTCTCGTGGCAAGGTGGATGTATTCTTAAGCTGGGAGAACCTTGGAGAGGGTGTTAAAAAAGTAATACTTGATTCTAATCTTGCTCGTGAATACTATAGTGCAATAAGTAAGCTAGCATCCGACCTTAAGCTTAGAGATGATATTTCAGCCCTTTCACTGGCAAGGTTTCCAGAGCTTCTTAAAATTGAAAACCAAGATGATATATCCGATGATATTTGGCATATACTAGAACAATCTTTCAATGGAGCGTTAGATGAGTTAATCCTAATGCGTGAGGCAGAAGGTAGAAAACTAAGAGAAAGCTTATATGAAATATGTAAAAGTATTGAAAGCCACAGGCTAAAGATAAAAGAGCGTGAACCGTTGGTGGTAGTTGAATATAAGGAAAGACTGACAAATAGAATTAAAGATTTAATGGAAGACAGCTCTATTGATGAAATGCGCCTTGCGATGGAGATTGCTATATTTGCAGATAAATGTGGTATAAATGAGGAATTGGTGCGTCTTGGAAGTCATATAGCTCAATTTAATGATATATTATCTATGGAAGGTCCCAGAGGCAAGAAGCTTGACTTTTTGATTCAAGAAATGAATAGAGAAGTAAATACTATAGGTGCTAAGGCAAATGATATAGAAATTACGAAGATTGTTGTTGAGTTAAAAAGTGATATTGAAAAAATGAGAGAACAGATACAGAATATCGAATGATTTTATAGAAACATAGAATAAATGGAGGAGCGTTATGAAACTGGTCAATGTTGGGTTTGGAAATATTGTTGCCGCAAATAGAATAATCGCAATTGTAAGTCCTGAATCAGCACCAATAAAAAGGATTATTCAAGAGGCTAGAGACCGTGGCATGTTAATTGATGCAACATATGGAAGAAGAACACGTGCAGTCATCGTTACCGATAGTGATCATATAATACTATCAGCAGTTCAGCCTGAAACGGTTGCTCACAGGCTTGGAGGCAAGGTTAATGAACAGATAGCTGACGATGTCCAGGAGGGTGAGGGATGAAAACGGGTTTGTTGCTTGTTGTGTCCGGTCCTGCAGGAGTAGGTAAAGGGACAGTTGTATCTCTTGCACGGGAACGAAATAAAGATATAGTTTTTTCAGTTTCAATGACTTCACGCAAGCCAAGGCCTGGTGAAAAAGATGGTGTAAACTACTTTTTTGTTTCTCGCGACAAGTTTTTAGAAATGGTAGAGGAAAATTTGCTTGTTGAGTGGGTTGAATACTGTGGAAATTATTATGGTACGCCCAAACAATACATAGAACAGCAGCTAGAACAAGGAAATATAGTTCTTCTTGAAATAGAGGTTGAAGGAGCCCGTAATATAAAAAAACAATACCCTAAATGTGTTTCAATATTTATAACGCCACCAACCGCTGAGGAGTTAAAAAACCGCATTACAAAGCGGGGAACTGAATCACCTGAAATTATTGAAAAACGTATGAAACGAGCAATAAAAGAACTTGAATATATGGACAAGTATGATTATACAATAAAAAATGATTCAGTAGATGAATCTGTTAAACAGCTTCTTGAGATTATTGAAAAAGAGCGTGAACCAAGTAATACTATATAAAAGTATAAATAATTAAGAGATGAGTTGCTATGACACTTCCAGTTAACGCTTTTGTTATATTACAAAAACAAAGTACTCAGTTATAAGC
>DASRMZ010000160.1:0-14478 GCA_035647675.1 Thermoclostridium sp.
TTGTACTTTGCTTTGCTTCACAGTATGTTGTTTGGCAAAAAAAGTACTTGAATTAACGGATTCGTCAATTAATGTATAGCCTTGTTGAACCTAATAAATCCCGCTAAGCACATGAGCTAGTCACGTAAAGCATAGCATGGATTGTTTTCAACAATTCATACACACCTTGGTATGTTTTCACATACCATTGCACTGTTCAATTTTCAATGTCCAGTTTCGGCTCTTAACCGATTTTCCTTGACCCTTTGCTTTTTATTAACTGTTGTATAAACAACTTTAAAGCGTCGGCTTCGGGATAATTAGTTTACCATGTAGTAGTCTTGCTGTCAAGCATTTTATGTCTACCAATTTCTGTATCCTACTCACATGTTTCCTGTCGCCCTTTATGGCTCTAAACCTTTGTTTAGGCACGTTATTGAGGACAGCTTTTACATACTATCACCTTGTAGAAGTTTTGTCAAGAATTTGAGGCAAGTTAAATATGATTAATTTATGATAATGTCTCCTTATAATTATTTTGATAAAATGCCACTATAGATGAGGGGATTTAAAAAGACTAAACCTCCGTAAACTCACATTTTCAGTGGCTACGGAGGTTTAATTTATTCAGACCGTTAAATAAAACTAATTATTCTGTTTCGTCTTGCTCGTTTATGTCTTCAATATTCTCATCTACAGTATCAGTTATACTCTCATCTTCAGTCTCAGTTATATTCTCGTCTACAGTATCAAACCTACCCTCATCTGCAGTTTCTGTTATAATCTCGTCTTCAGTATCAGTCATATTCCCGTCTGCAGTCTCAGTTATATTCTCGTCACCGTTCGCAAGCTTTTCATCATCTGTGTTTTCCTCTTCATCATCCTTCATCTCTTTCGTAATGCGAGCTATGGATACTACCTTGTTTTCCCCGATAGATCTCATTAGCGTTACACCTTGTGTAACACGGCTTAACACACTTATTTCAGCAACATTCATACGTATAATATTACCGTCAAGGTTTACAAGTAGAATATCATCTTCATCTTCCACAAGCTTTGCTCCAACAAGCTGACCTGTTTTTTCTGTAACTCTGTAGGTAAGAACTCCCTTTCCACCTCTGGTTTGAGACTTGTAATCACATAATTCCGTTCTCTTCCCAAATCCATTTTCAGTAACAACTAGTAATTTGGTATCGTCACAGCAACACAGCATGGAAATTACATCATCACCATCATCAAGCCTTATCCCTATTACTCCTTGAGATGTTCTACCTGTAGGCCTTACATCACATTCATTGAAACGGATGGACATACCTTTTCTCGTAATGAGCATAATGTCCTGATCCCCTTCTGTCAAACGCACTTCAATCAGCTCGTCATTTTCAATTAAGGTTACAGCAATTAATCCGCCTCTACGTATGTTTTGATATCTGCTAAGAGATGTTTTCTTAACCATACCACGTCTTGTAGCCATGAATAAATACATATCCTCTTCTTCACCTGTAATGGTAATAATCGCAGATACTGTTTCTCCTGGCTCCAGCTCAAGAAGATTTACGATGGCTGTTCCTTTAGCCTGGCGACCTGATTCAGGTATCTCCCATACACGAAGCCTATAAACCCTTCCTCGATTCGTAAAGAAAAGCATATAATGGTGGGTTGATGTTGTATAAATATCAGTAACAAAATCATCCTCCCTGGTAGTTAGAGCAGTAACACCTCTCCCACCACGCCTTTGACTTTTGTATACATCTGTCGTAGTTCTCTTAATATATCCAAAGTGAGTTAACGTAATTACAACATCTGTATCTTCAATAAGATCCGCTAAATCAATATCATCAGCAGCATGAGTAATTTGAGTTCTTCTTTCATCCCCATACTTGTTTTTAATCTCAACTAGCTCTTCTTTAATAATTTCATTAACTAAATCAGGATTTGCAAGAATAGATTTATATTCTTCAATTTTTGCAAGAGTTTCGTTGTACTCTCCTTCAATCTTTTCTCTTTCTAGCCCCGTCAGTCTACCTAACCTCATATCAACAATTGCCTGAGATTGTTTTTCACTTAAACCGAACCGCTCTGTAAGACCTTCCTTTGCCAACGCCTCTGTGCGCGAGCTTCGGATTATGCTTATTACCTCATCTAAATGATCCAGTGCAACAGTTAAGCCTTCTAAAATATGAGCTCTTGCTTCAGCCTTTTCCAGATCATATTTTGTCCTACGCCTAATTACATCCTGTTGATGTAGTATATAGTAGCTTATTGTGTCTTTTAAAGTCACAATCTTCGGTTCAAACTTGCCATCAGGAAGTGGAATAAGAGCAAGCATATTTGCATTAAATGCATCCTGCAGCTGTGTATACTTGAAAAGCTGATTTAAAACAACATTTGCATTTGCATCTCTTTTTAGCTCAATAACAACTCTCATACCCTCTCTGTCCGATTCATCTCTAAGGTCTGAGATTCCTTCAACACGTTTATCCTTAACCAGATCTGCCATTTTTTCAATTAGCCTTGCTTTGTTTACTTGATAAGGCAGCTCTGTCACAACAATTCTTTGACGATTCTTTCCGTAAGGCTCTATATTAGTAACAGCCCTGACAACAATCCGTCCCCTACCTGTGGTATATGCATCACGTATGCCTTTCCTACCAAAAATAATACCTCCTGTTGGAAAATCTGGTCCTTTAATATATTCCATCAATTCAGGTACATCCGCTTCAGGATTGTCGATTAGATGCATTACCGCGTCAATAGTTTCATTTAAATTATGAGGTGGGATATTTGTAGCCATGCCAACGGCTATACCGGAAGAACCATTTACCAGTAGGTTTGGAAACTTTGAAGGCAACACAACGGGCTCGATCTCATGGTCATCGAAATTAGGTTTAAAATCAACGGCATCCTTGTTAATATCTCTTAACATTTCCATTGAGATTTTTTGTAATCTTGCCTCCGTATATCTCATAGCTGCTGCGGTGTCCCCGTCAACTGATCCAAAGTTACCATGACCATCCACCAAGGGACATCTCATAGTAAAATCTTGGGCAAGCCTTACAAGGCTATCATATACTGCTGCATCACCATGTGGATGAAAGCTTTTTAAAGCTTCACCTACTGTTGCAACAGATTTTCTGTATGGTTTATCTGGTGTGAACCCAGATAAAAACATTGTGTATAAAATCCTCCTGTGCACTGGTTTTAAACCATCTCTAATATCTGGTAGTGCTCTATCTACAATTACACTCATTGCGTAATCAATAAAGGACTGCTTCATTTCTGATTCGATATCTACAGGTATAATACCTAGTTCAACATTTTCATCCGGAGTATTATTCATATCCGACATTGGTTTTTTGCTCCCTTCCGAATTATATAATTGGGCTTTGCTCTTATGTAAATGATTTTTATATTATTTACATCTTAATCCAAAATATAGATGTTTATAATTAATATTTTAAAAAGCACCTTTCTCTATTTTAATAAAGTTTTCCTCTTCTGTCCACTTAATCTTTATTGTGGGCATTTTACGATACATATTTAAAAAGCACCTCCTGAAATGTTTAGGAAGTGCTTATTGAATATCTATACTACTTCATATTATCAAAATGTCTTATAAAGTATAGTAGCTACTGAGCCTTTTTCATTGACTGATCCTTTTTTGGAATTCTTACAATGAATTCTACAAATTCTCCTCTGTCAATCTGTGCGGCTTTCGCATTTACGCCTGATTTTTTCATTAAATCAATTGCCTGTCTTATTGTATTTACAAATATACGTATATCCTTAATTGAACGGGTAAGCTGTTTTTCATTTTCATGGGCCTTAGGGTTTGCATATTTATCAAGGGCTCTTTGAACCAGCTCTTCAGTTCTTTTAACATTCAAATCATTTTCACATACCTTTTGAAGAACCTTTAATTGGAGTTGTTCATCATGCAGCCTTAATAATGCTCTTGCATGGCGTTCTGTAAGTCTGTTATCAGCAAGAATTTTTTTAATCATAGGAGATAGCCTTAATAGCCTTATTTTATTTGCAATTGTAGATTGGCTTTTACCTATTTTCTGTGCTAATTCCTCCTGTGTTAAACCATGCTCATTAATTAAATTTTTATAGCCTTCAGCTTCTTCCATGTATCCAAGGTCTTCTCTTTGTAAATTTTCGATTAAAGCCATTATGGCTAAATCATCTTCATTTACTTCAATAACTATTGCTGGAATTTCTTCTAACCCCGCCATCATCGAGGCTCTAAGACGCCTTTCTCCAGAAACTAATTCATAGTTTTTCGCGGGGGTTCTTCTTACATTAATTGGCTGAATAACACCATATTCCTTTATCGAATTACAAAGCTCCTCTAAAGAACCATACTCAAAATTTCTTCTTGGCTGATAAGGGTTAGGTCTTATGTTATCAATAGGTATATAGGTTATTTTTCTTTGATCGGGCTTTTTTTCGGATCGATTGAACAATAATCTTTCCTGTAAAGTCATAACGGCACCTTCCTTACTATATTTTCTTTTGTTTCCTTTAGAACACAAAGATTTCCATAACCTTTATATTCGCCGTTACCTTTTTAGAACCCTTTTTTTTAGATAAACTTTCGATCGCATAAAACCCTTGATAACAACGGATTTCATGGTTATTTAAGAGGTGTTTTTGTAGGCTTTCCACTCTTTCTTGGGTACTTTGTCGGTGTATGTCTAATTTTTTTAATTAAAATAATATTTCTTTCGCTTTTTTCGAAAGGTAATGAAAAGTTTACCACCTTTTCTATCTCACCACCGAGGATGGACAATGCAGTTTTCGAGTCGGATATCTCATTTTCTACATCACTACCCTTCATACATATAAAGTAGCCCCCAATGCGAACAAAAGGTAATATATATTCGCATAAAACCGACAAGGAAGCCACAGCCCTTGCTGTTCCAACATCGTAGCATTCTCTATGTTCCTTATCCTTACCTAAATCCTCTGCTCTTGCATGTATTGTTCTAATACCAGAGATACCGATCTCATTAATTATGCTATTTAAAAATCGTACTCTCTTCTCCAGTGAATCCAGTAGTGTTATATTTAATTGATCTTTTACAACCTTTAATGGAATTCCTGGGAAACCCGCACCTGTCCCAACATCTATTATATTTAATGCATTTTTAGGAATAAATTGAATGATGGAAATAGAATCAATGAAATGCTTTATCACCACGTCTCTTTCATCAGTAATTGCTGTTAGGTTTATCTTTTCATTCCATTCTATGAGCATCTTATGGTAGCGTTCAAAATTTGCTATTTGGTTTTCTGTAAGGTTCACTCCAAATTCAGCAAACCCCTCTAATAAAATGCTCCTATTTTCATTATTCATTTTTCTTGCCCCTTCTTGCCTTTGCATTTAGGTAAATAACTAAAACCGAAATATCCGCCGGTGAAACACCCGATATACGTGAAGCCTGACCCAATGAACGGGGTTTTTGTTTTATGAGCTTCTGCTTTGCTTCTATTCTAAGACCAGGTATTTCTTCGTAATCCATATCTTCGGGAAATGTTTTATTTTCCATCCTTTTAAATTGCTCAATTTGCTGCATTTGTTTTGAAATATATCCTTCATATTTTATTGATATCTCTACCTCTTCCGCTATAACTGCTGAAAGCTCTGGCATTTGGTCATCTATTTCTTTTAGTGTCCTGTACCGTATTTCAGGCCTTTTTAGTAGGTTGTAGAGCTTAATTCCTGTAGAAATGCTTGTGCTTTTATATTTATCTAAAAATTGTTTAACCCTATCACTTGGTGGTACTGTTTTCTTTCTTAATCTTTCTATTTCATCTTTAATTGCTTTCTGTTTTTTAACAAACCTTTGATACCTTTGCTCACTAATCAATCCCAATTTATATCCAAGGGGTGTCAGCCGAGCATCTGCATTGTCCTGCCTTAAATGGAGACGATACTCTGCGCGGGAAGTCATCATGCGGTATGGCTCATTTGTTCCTTTTGTGACTAAATCATCTATAAGCACCCCTATATATGCTTGTGATCTATCAAGTATGATAGGTTTTTGACCTTTAATGCTTAAAACGGCATTTATTCCTGCTATAAGCCCCTGCGCAGCCGCCTCCTCATAGCCTGAGCTTCCATTAATCTGACCTGCTGCATATAACCCTTTAATATCTTTAAATTCTAAAGATAATTCAAGATCCATTGGATTAATGCAGTCATATTCTATCGCATAGGCATATCTCATTATCTGAGCGTTTTCAAATCCAGGTAAGCTTTTTATCATTGCATGTTGTACATCCTCTGGCATGCTTGTTGAAAACCCTTGAAGATATACCTCTTCGGTGTTTGAACCCGTCGGTTCAATAAATATTTGGTGTCTGTCTTTATCTGCAAATTTTACAATTTTATCTTCAAATGACGGGCAATACCTAGGGCCTATACCTTCAATTCCTCCGCCATAAAGCGCTGATCTATGAAGATTATCCCCCACTATTTTGTGTGTATGTTCATTGGAATATAGTAGAAAACATGAAATCTGTTCTCTTTGCATATCTTTATCTTCATTTTCAAATGAGAAAGGTATAATTGGTTCATCGCCCTTTTGTTCAATCATATTTGTAAAATCAATGCTTCTGCGATTTAGCCTTGCAGGTGAACCTGTTTTAAACCTCACCAGCCCAATTCCATGGTTTTTAAGACTTTCTGACAAGCGATTCGCAGGTAGAAGTCCATCTGGACCGGCATCTAAAGATACATCTCCAATAATAATTTTGCTTTTTAAATACGTGCCAGTTGTAAGAATAACAGTTTTTGCAGGGAAAAAAGAACCTATATGCGTTCGAACACCCTTGATTTTTTTATCCTCGATGACCAGCTCTACTATCTCAGCTTGGCACAGATGAAGGTTGTCTTGGATTTCCAGTGCGTACTTCATTTCACTTTGGTATGCACGCCTATCTATTTGTGCACGCAATGAAAATACTGCAGGACCCTTTGCGGTATTTAATGTTTTCGATTGTATCAATGTTTTATCAGCGCAACGACCCATTTCACCGCCAAGTGCATCTATTTCTCTGACTAAATGGCCCTTTCCTGTCCCTCCGATATTTGGGTTGCATGGCATATTTGCAATACTGTCAAGATTTATTGTAAAAATAGCAGTCTTAAAGCCCAACCTTGCTGCTACAAGAGCTGCCTCACAACCTGCATGACCTGCGCCTACAACTATTACATCATAACTTTTATGAATATTACTCATTTTTATCCCCTTACTATTTCCCTATACAAAAACGCTCAAATATATTCATGACTATCTCTTCTGAAATCTCATGCCCGGTAATATTTCCGATTCTTTCAGCAGCTTCTTTTATATCCATTGAAATCAAATCCAAGGTCATGCCTCCATCTGCTGCAAATAGGGCTGACTTAAGGCTATCTACCGTATCTATCAATAGTTTTTTATGTCTTGCATTTGTAATAATAACTTGGTTTTGCGTATCTATTTCAGTCTTGTTGACGTAATCTTGAATTGCCTTTTCCAAGACATCAATTCTTGAATCTTCTAAGACTGAAATTTCAATAACCCCGGGTACAATATCATGAATTTCTTTTAACCTTTGCTCATCTGTTTTATCGGTTTTATTGACCACAAAGATAGTCTTATCTCTAACCTCGCTAACATTTTGCAAAATATCCTTATCTTTTTTTTCAAAGCCAGTTTGTGCATCTAAAACAAACAATATTAAGTCTGCAGAAGTCATTACCTCAAGAGCCTTTTCTACACCTATTTTCTCCACTTCATCGGTTGCTTGCCTAAGTCCTGCTGTATCTAGTAGATTTATTGGAATACCTCTAATATTAACATACTCCTCAATAACATCCCTTGTTGTACCAGGAATATCCGTCACTATAGCTCTGTTTTTCCCCGAAAGGCGATTTAGCAAAGAGGATTTGCCTGCATTTGGTTTACCTATTATCGCTATGTTTATTCCTTCCCTCAACACTTTTCCATAATCAAAGCTTTCGATTAAACCCTCAAGCTCTACAATATTCTCATTAATTATATTTACACATTTACCTATCGTTACCTCTTCGAAATCGTATTCTGGGTAGTCTAAATTTACCTCAATTTCCGCCAATATTTCAATAAGTTTTTTGCGAATCGAATTTAATTTTTGAGATAGTCTTCCTTCTAATTGCGTTACAGCAACCGTGGAACTCTTTTCTGTAATTGCTCCAATCAAATCCATTATAGCCTCTGCCTGCACCAAATCAATTCTACCGTTCAAAAAAGCTCTTTTTGTAAATTCACCAGCCTCTGCAGGTCTTGCCCCCCGCCTAAACAGTAAATCGAGAATCCTTTTTGCAGTGACGTAACCACCATGGCAATTTATTTCCACGATATCCTCTGTAGTATAGGTTTTAGGAGATTCCATTTTTGAAACTAATACTTCATCTATAATTTCATCGCTATCGGGATCAACTATTTTTCCGTAATTTATTGTATGGGAAGGGTATTCCAAAAAGCTTCCCATACCCTTAAATATAGTTGAAGTGATATGAAATGCCGCTGCACCACTTATTCTAATTATTGATATTCCTGCATTTCCTATTGCAGTCGAAACGGCTGCTATAGTCTCAAATTGTTGATTGTTTTCACTTACCATATTATCACCTTTATCAATCAATGAAAAAATGGACAACGGTTCCCCATCGTCCACTCCTCCATTTTCTTATGTCTATTTCTTATTTTTTTTATCTTTTATGCTTAATTACAACTTTTCTATGAGGTTCTTCTCCAATGCTATATGTTTCTATCCCTCTAAAGCTTTGAAGAGTGGCATGAATTATTCTTCTTTCATAAGGGTTCATTGGCTCTAAGGTTATACTTTTCCTGTTTTTTAAGACCTTGTCTGCTAGCCTTTTAGCAAGTCTTTTAAGTGTTTCTTCTCTTTTTTCACGATAATTACCAACATCAAGGTTAACTCTTATAAATTTATCACTGTTCTTATTAATTACTAAACCCAATAAGTATTGTAATGCATCTAAGGTTTCTCCTCTTCTTCCAATGACAATACCTATATCTTCTGCAGCTATTCTAACATTTATACTGTCTTCTTCTTCAACAAATTCCAACTGTTCCTCAATACCCATTGAATCAAAGATGGGCGTTAGAAATTCTCTAGTTATCGTTTCAAAATCTACCATTTTATAGACTCTTACTATTGCATTTCTTCCTCCGATAATTCCGAATATACCTTTACTTCCCTCATCAATAATTTCAATCTCTGCATTCTCTTCTTCTATGTTTAGCTCCAACAGGGCTTGTTCTATTGCAGATTCAACAGTCTTTCCTTCTTTTTCAATATACTCTGTCACCAATTATCACTCCTTTTTCTCACGGACATATTTCTCTATAAATACTTGTTGAACTATTTGAAACACATTACTAACAGTCCAATACAATGATAAGCCCAAAGGTGTTTGGAAACTAATAAGTAATGTCATGAGCGGGCCCACATACATCATTGATTTACTTGTTGGATTTGCTTGTGCACTTGAGCTTTGATTCGTTCCCTTCATAGTTAACCATGTAGATAAAAACGTAGTGCCAACTGCTATTGCTACCATAACTAAAGCCATAATATAAATTGATGGATTTTGTGCTATAACATTAAAATCATATGTTGGCTTTACACCAAGATTAATTATACCTAAAAAATCAAGACTGATTTTTTCCATTCCCTCTTGTGCTACATTTGGAATTGTATTTATTGCATCTACTACATTGATCTCATAGTATGGATTCCTTTGAAATAGCTCTACAACAGCTAAAGGATCTCCTTTTACACCTTCAAATTTATCTAAAAAAGTAAACTGGTTGCCCTGGAAAAAATCAGGTTTAATCTCCATTATTTTAATAACTGCGCTTCCTATAGCTTCTTTAGTCCACCCTAACATATATGTAAGGGGTCTACGGATTGTATAAAAAAGAGAGAAAATGATTGGAAGTTGAAATAGCATTGGTAAGCAACCTCCTGCAGGGTTAATTCCTTTATCCTTATAAAGCTTCATGGTCTCTTCATTTAGCTTTTCTTTGTCATTTTTATATCTTTTTTGTATTCTTTCAATTTCTGGTTGTATTTCTTGCATCTGTTGGGTTGATTTTATCTGTTTTACCGTCAAGGGCAACAATGCACACTTAATGAGAACAGTAAATAATATAAGGGAAAGTCCATAATTATTAAAAGCAATTGTGTTATATATAAAATATAACACTTTCCCCAATATCTTGGCTATAGCATCAAACATGTTTATTCTCCTTCTCGTGGTACAGGGTCATATCCACCTGAATGAAAAGGATGACATTTTAATATCCTTTTTATCGATAGAATTAACCCCTTACCCGATCCATGTATTTTTATGGCTTCATACGCATATTGGGAACATGTCGGATAAAATCTACACGAGCTCTTTCCCTTGAGCGGAGAAATATTCTTTTGGTATATTTGTATAAGCCATAACATAATCTTTTTCATTTTATTACCTGACTAATATATTCAGTTTTTTTGCAAGATAATTTAATTCTTTATGAATTGTATTAAAATCTGGTTCTACGCTTCCGTCTGTTTTTCTTGCAACAATAACAAAATCATAACCTATTTTTAAATTATCTTGAATAGCTCGATAGTTTTCCTTGATTAACCTTTTTATTCGGTTTCTTTTTACGCTCTTGCCATACTTTTTACTCGCAGTTATGCCAATTCTATTAACCTGTGAGTAATTAGGCAACATATACATAGCTAAAGCTCTTGAAACTGCATATCTACCTTTTCGATATATCCTTTGGAATTCTCGATTTTCTTTTATTTTAATTATATCACCCATTTTATTTTCCGGTCCAGCTAATGATCAAGGCTAATTTGCTTAAGGATAATTATCCCCACCACAATTCTTTCTAAATGCTATTAGTATCTTTACTCTTCTTAATTTTAGCAAATTTATTATTATATGCAAATAGTATATCTATAATATACTTGATCCATATATTGAGGGTCACAATATTTTACTACGTAAATGCTTAGCAAATATCAAAAACTAAATATAATACTGCATTTTTTATTAGTATATATCCCACAATGTATTGGGAAACGCAAGGACAATTCACTTAAAAATTTTTTAAGAAGCTAATATAATTGTATTTTTCTTTTGCATAATACTAATCAAGAAAAAAGACCACATATCTGCGGTCTTAAGCAGTTAATCTTTTTCTTCCTTTAAGCCTTCTATTTCTTAAAACTTTTCTACCATTTTTGGTTTTCATTCTTTTACGGAAGCCATGCTCAACTTTTCTTTGTCTTCTTTTTGGTTGGTATGTTCTTAACATTTTTTGTGCACCTCCATTCAATAAAGCATTATATAGGCTATATTGATATAAATCAATATAATTAAATAGCAAAGCTTTTACGATGTAACTCTTGTAACTCTAGCAAATATCAGTCATACTATATGTGGTAATAAACTACTATACATAACCACAACATATTGCACAAATGAGCTGAAAATGTATAACATCGCAAATCGCTCATTTCAACAGACGTATAACCTATTATATATTAAGGAATTTCAATACGTCAATAACAAATCTTGAATTTTAATTTATTTGAAAACTACTTATTATGCAAACCTTTAATATTGACAACAAATCACACGATGAATGCACAATAAATAATCCTAGTTTTTATGTTGAAAATTTGTAAGTTTTCTAAATAATCGTTTTATTGAAACATTAAACTAAGTTTGTTATAGTAAAAAGTAGCGTTTATTTTTTACTTGGAGGAATTAAGATGCTGTCAATACAGGAAATATGGAAAACAGTTGAAGAGCTTTTAGAATCTGAATTAACTAAAATAAGCCTTGATACTTGGATCAAAACTGCAAAACCTTTACATATCAAACAGAATACATTTACGCTAGAAGCTCCATCAGAGTTTAATCGTGATATACTTAAATCCCGATATATTCCTCTACTTACAAATACTATAAAAGCAGTAACAAATAAAGAGTTCCAGATAGAAATAATTATCACTGATACCCAAAATACTTTAATGGACATTTATCCAGAAGATGATGTTAATGCGCACTCTTCCGTTTTAAATCCAAAGTATACTTTTGACACTTTTGTAAGAGGAAATGGAAATCAATTTGCACATGCTGGAGCTGTAGCAGTAGCGGAATGTCCTGCAAAAAGATACAATCCTTACTTTATTTATGGTGGAGTTGGTCTAGGAAAGACCCATTTAATGCATGCAATAGGACATTATATTTTAGAGCAAAATCAAGATGCAAATGTTTTGTACGTTACATCTGAGAAATTTACAAATGAACTTATTAACTCTATAAAAGATGATAAAAATGAAGAATTTAGAAATAAATACAGAAACATCGACGTTCTTTTGATAGACGATATTCAGTTCATTGTAGGAAAAGAGAGAACACAGGAAGAGTTTTTTCATACATTTAATTCATTATACGAAGCTCAAAAACAAATAATAATCTCTAGTGATAAGCCTCCAAAAGAAATTGCTACTCTTGAGGAGAGACTAAGATCAAGGTTTGAATGGGGTCTTATTGCAGACATACAAGCACCGGATGTCGAAACAAGAATCGCCATCTTAAGAAAAAAAGCGCAGCTTGAAAAGTTCGATGTACCCGATAATGTCTTGGCATATATTGCTGAAAATATTGTCTCAAATATAAGAGAATTAGAAGGAGCACTAAACAGGGTGGTGGCTTATGCATCGTTGACAAATAACCCCCTTGATATTGATTTAGCAAAAGATTGTCTAAAACAGTTTATTTCTGATAAAATGACTAGGGATATTAACCCCACTACAATAATGAAAACTGTTGGTCGCTATTTTGATATAAATCCAGAACTATTTTTAGGTAAGAAGCGTTCTAGAGATATAACATACCCTCGCCAAATAGCAATGTATTTGTGCAGGGAATTAACTGACCTATCGTTTCCTAAAATAGGGAGAGCCTTTGGTGGAAGAGATCATACTACTGTTTTACATGCATATGATAAAATTTCTGTAGAAATAGAAAAGATTCCTGAAACTAGAAGAGCTGTTACAGAAATGAAAAAAAATATACTTGGAAAATAATTTGGGTTTTGGGAGAATATTCAATTATGGGTTGAAAATGTTGTTTTTTATCAACAGAATCATGTGGATAGTTTGTTTTTCTCTCTGTGGATAAATAAAAAAAAAGACGATTGTTTATAGTGTTAATAAAAGTACAAATTACCCACAGACTCTTCAACAGGCAATAAGCTGGGAAATACATACCTTTGGAATGGTTTTCAACAGTATGCACACCCCTTATTACTATGACTACTATTGTTATATATAATTATATTAATATAAAGGGAGGTTTAGAACATGAAATTTTCCTGTAATAAACAAGATTTAGTGGACGCAATTAACATTGTACAAAAAGCTGTAATGACAAAGGCAACTATTCCTATACTGGAAGGTGTTTTTATTGAAGCTAATGATTGTTTAAAATTAGTAGGGAATTGTTATGATATGGGTATTGAGTGTTCTGTCGATGCTGATATCAAAGAAGAAGGTACCATAGTTTTAAATTCTAGAATGTTTGGAGATATTGTAAGAAGGCTACCAAATGCAGAGGTATTTATACAAGTTAAGCCTAATTTCAACGTAATTATAGAATGTGACAATTCATATTTTGAAATTAAGGGCCTATCAGCTGAAGGATATCCTATGCTACCAACTGTAGAAGAAGAACAAAAGGTAACATTGTCACAAACATCACTTAGAAATATGATAAGGAAAACCATTTATGCGATTAGTAGTGATGATAACAGGAAGATTTTAACTGGTTCGCTATTAGAAGCAAATGATGGTGACCTTTCTATGGTGGCACTTGATGGTTTTAGATTAGCTGTAGCTAAGATAATGATTAAGGAGAACACAAGCTTTAAAGCCGTAATTCCTGGGAAAAACCTTAATGAAATTCATAAAATTTTAGAACAGAATGACAAAGAAGTTAAGATTACTTTGTCCAAGAATCAAGCTTTGTTTGAATTAGAACAATGTAGAATTATATCCAAGCTGCTTGATGGCGAATTTATGAATTACAAAAGCTTTATTCCAGAGCAATTTGAAACCAATATCGTAGTTGATGTATCGGAAATAGTGGAAAGCATTGAAAGAGCTTCGCTTATTACAAGTGATGATAAAAGATACCCTGTAAAATTTTCCGTAGAAGATACTAAAATGCTTATTACATCAAATACAGATGTGGGAATATCAAAAGAAGAAATTATAGTTAACGTAAATGGGAATAATATGACAATAGGTTTTAATCCAAAGTATTTACTAGATTCTTTGAAGGTTGCTGATGAAAAAGAAGTAAAAATTTATTTTAGTTCAGCAGTAGGCCCGTGTATAATAAGACCTTGCGAGGGTGACAGCTTT
>DASRMZ010000161.1:0-14089 GCA_035647675.1 Thermoclostridium sp.
ATATACGAGAGCTTCTAGTGCTAAAATATGAAATATATAAAATAAGCAAGATATTTAGAGATATTTAAATATTATAGAAGATGGAGGTTATATCATGTGTAATAAAAGTAGATTTATTATACCTATTGTATTGATTTTGAGCCTTTTGTTAGCTGCGTGCTCACAAAAAGAGACGGAAAATAATGACGAGACATTGCAAATCCAAGGTATTCTGTTAAAGGGGAATAGCGTTCTAATAACCCAATCAAAGGAACTACAACTTAAAAAAGGAAATCTTATCTCATTAAGCTTTCCAAATAATGTGGAAGCACCGCCTGTGGGAAGTCTCTTCAAATATGAAGTAGGTCCTGCTTTGCGGGAATCATGGCCTGTGCAGGGTGATGCTGTAACACTTGAGGAAGTAAAAGAATATGTTGGCACCACCATTATCGATTTTGCTACTGCTGAAGCTATTTTGCAGCACCTTCCTGATAATTCACATTTTATTGATGTGAGAACGCAAGAGGAATATGAAGAGGGGCATATTAGTGGTGCAATAAATATACCTTTGAACGTGCTTGATTCTGAGATTTTAGATACTGTTACTGAGAAGTCAGATATTGTTATTGTTTATTGTCGTAGCGGTAATCGTTCGAACACAGCAGGTAAACAGCTTGAGAACTTAGGATTTAAGGTTATCCTAGATGCAGGAGGAATTATCGACTACTCAGGTGAAACAGTCACAGGTAGTGAGCCATGACTGTATGTAAAGTGTGAGAAATGAGCCTTCGGGCTATTATATTTTAAGCCCTTTTTCTTTAATTTCTTTTTCTGCGCCTATGAATATGTGTGATCTTCCATACACCCCACCTCACCGACAATTTCATTTCACAGACCTAAAATAATATTATAACATTGAAAAAATAAAATTAAAGCATATTATTTTGAGAACTTTTCATCTCGTCTTCCCTTAACCTGTCAGCACTGATATCCCAAGTGTAGTTTATATCATGCCGTTGTTTTTTATCTGCATAAGCAATGTTCACTCTGAATCAGGATTAACATGTACCATACAATGCTTGATATTCGGAATTTCTTTTTCAATAGCATCATGAACATCATGTGCGATACCATGGCTAATGTGGAGGGGTGCAAGTCTATCAATTTTAATTTCTATGTCTACATAAACTTTATCCCCGAACATTCTTGTTTTAATCTTATCTACACCCATTACACCTTCCCGGGCTAAAGCAAGATCATATATTTGTTTCTCAATTTCCTCATCAACTGCCTGATCCGTCATTTTACTTATGGCATCTTTAAATATATCAACAGATACCTTGATAATGAAGAAACTAATAACTAAACTCGCTACCGAGTCCATTACAGGAAACCCGATTTGTGATCCTAAGATGCCTATAAAGCTACCAATAGAAGATAGCGCATCAGAGCGATGATGCCAAGCATCAGCCATTAAAGCACCTGAATTAATCTTCTTGGCAACGTTCCTTGTGTACCAGTACATCGCTTCTTTCACTATGATTGACATAATGGCAGCAATCAAAGCAATTTTACTAGGAATGATAATTGAACTATAATCACTTGAAAAAATAGTCTGTATACCTTTATATCCTATACCAATACCCGTAGCAACCAAAATACCAGCCAAAATAATAGCCGCTACACTTTCAAAACGTTCATGTCCATAGGGATGTTCCTTATCTGCCTCTTTATTTGCTAACTTAATTCCTATCATTACGATAATAGTACTCAACACATCAGATAACGAATGTATTGCATCTGATATCATGGCTACTGAATGTCCAATTATTCCCGCCACCATCTTAAAAGCGAAAAGTATCACATTTCCTATAATTGTATTCCAAGATACCGTCATAGCAATCTTTTTATTAGATTTTCCCATAACTACCACCTCTCAAAATCATATAACCTGTGGCACTAGTATAATTTCAAATAAAAAAACTCATCCGTGGATACAGACTAACTGTCCCACAAATGAGTTGTAATTTCATCTGCTGCTGCTCGTATGCAGCCCGGCTCCAGAAGATTTGTTCCGGCCTGATCAGTTTGTACTGGTGATGTCGTTTCAATTTTCGAAACGTTATACAGTGCAAAAGATTAACACTATTATAATATATGCAAAAGTTTCAGTCAATGTGAGGCTTCTCTGTGATTTTACAAAGTACAATATAATACCTATATCTTGCGGTATTCTATACGATGAATTTTATTAATACAATCAGTGTTTAGAATTACCAACTCTTAAAATGTGCTTATTTGTTGGATTAGAATCATTAAATACTGACTACAACGCTTATTATAACTACAACTAATTTATACAGTTTTAGATAGTTTTAGACGTGATTCAGGGTAACATAATAGCAAATGTAATAAAATAACGAAACCGCTCAAACACAATGTTCAAGCGGTTTCAATGGTCGGAGTGACTGGACTTGAACCAGCGACCTCTTACACCCCAAGCAAGCACTCATACCAAACTGAGCTACACCCCGACGCAACATATAGTATTATAATGCATAACTGAAAAAATCTCAATAGGCAAATAAGTTAAAAACGCTGTTTTTATCCTCAAAACAATCGCCTGATCATTTTGCGATACAACACCGCAAAATATCCGAAAAATTCATATTTTTCCCACCGCAAACCTTCCGTATCTAGATCACACTTATATTTCATACTTTTGAATAATATTTGCTAATTAATCAAAACTAATAGAGATATCAAAATGAAAGGAGCATGAAATATGTCACAAATCAATGCGTTAGAATTACAGAATCTGCGTCATATGGTTGGAGGTCATGATACTTGTGTCAAAAAGCTTGAAACATATGCACAACAGTGTCAAGATCAAACACTTAAGCAAATGTTTCAAAAGGATGCAAATGATGCAAAGGGTAGCAAGCAAAAACTGATGTCCTTCTTACAATAATCTGCTAGAAAAGAAGCTCTATAAGTAAAAAGGGTTAAAAGAGTTTTTAGCGATCAATAGTATTCTACAAAGATAGAAAGACCGCTCAGTTTAATATTTAGTTTAAAAATTTTTACCCACTTTGTTTTCGAAAAAAGCACAAAAGGAGATGATTTAATGTTTGCTGAAAAAGAAATGGTCAATGATTATTTAAACTCATTAAAAAGTAGCTTAACCACTTACGCAGGTGTTATATCTGAGTGCAGTAACCCTCAATTGAGAAAAACCTTTCAACAAATGCGAGATGGTGATGAAGAGCGTCAGCAAAAGCTTGCTCAATATGCAATTGAAAAGGGATATTATCAACCTGCAGCACAGGCACAACAAAATGAAATACAACAGGTTTATTCTCAATTGCAAAGCGGCGGTGGACAACAACAAGGGCAACAGCAAGGTATGGGTATGCAAAACCAAAATATGCAAATGTAATAATTTTTAGGCGCATTTTTGGACTTACTCATGTCAAGAATAACATTGATTTTAAGTAAATTTTATGCACATTGCGATGCATGATTTTGTTTTTTTAAAAAAGTCATGCATCCTATTCTTTTCAAATTTTAGTTGCATCTTGTACTCTTACATTTTTTGTATACGTTGTAAAATATGTTGTGGTTATGAATGAGAGTTTGATACCGCAAATTGTACAGCTAATAATGATAAGGTTACACGCATAAGCCTTTAATAATTAGATTTGCTATAGTTTATCCGAAAGTGGTTTATATAATCTTCTTCTATCTAATGACCAAATTGGTTCAGATAGGTTGCCCTCTTCGATGGTTTTCATATGGTTTTCATAATCATATACTCTTGCATCCATCAAATCAATATAATGTAGCAACTCTGCTTCTAAGAACATTGGTTTTCTTGGACTACCATATTCGGGCTCATAGTGATGGCTTACAACCATGTGTTTTAATAGTAAGACTACTTCTTCAGATGTATTTAACTCTCTTCCTGCTGTTTCAATTTCGCTTACACCCATTATAATATGACCTAAAAGATTTCCTTCTTTTGAATACTCTGAAAAACCTAATACGTCTGAATCTAATTCACCAATTTTAGCAAGATCATGTATAAGGATACCTGCATATAAAAGATCAAGATTAATCTCACTGTATACTTCTTTCAATTTTTCAGCTACATACAGCATCCTTAAAATATGATACAAAAGACCACTGCGTATTGCATGATGTAGTGATTTGGCAGCAGGGTAATAAAGGAGTTTTTCTTTTTTACTATCAAGCAGCATTGTAACAAGCTTTCTTATTTCTATACTAGAAATTCGATTCGCATAGCTATATATTTCGTGTAGCATTTGTTCTGATTGCATTGGGGCTGATGGTACAAATTTATCAATTTCGTTTTGATCTTCTGGATCTGCAGGACGAATCCTATTAACGTTTAATTGAAGTTCACTCTTGTAGCTGCCAACCTTTGCATTTACATAATACAAAATATTCAACTCAAGTTCATTAAATAATTCTTCACCAGTATCCCATAGCTTTCCGTTTATCTGACCAGTGCTGTCTATTAGAACCATATCAATAAAAGGCTTTTTATTAACAGTTTCTTTTAGTTCCTTTTTTTTAAGTATATATATTCCGTTTATAACCTCACCTTGCGTAAGATCACTAATGGAAACTCCGATAAATCGCATTTATTTCTCCTTTTAAATATCCCAAATCTCTACTATACGGCACCCAAGCTTATCTGCAAGATCTACTTCCTTTTGTTTAGGAAGCATCTTCCCCTCCGAGTCCATCACAACCCTTATGGTTGGTTTTGTGGGTAATTTCTTATTGTATTTTGTTACTATCCCTTTTTCGCCAGTATTTAACACTATAGTAGTTCCAACAGGGTAATATGCAACATACTTTATGAAAACATCCACTATATCCTGATCAAAATGTCGATCAGCAAGGGATGTTATGTAGTCAATAACTTCATATGACATTAACTTTTTACGATAAATTCTGTCCGTAGTCAAAGCATCATAAACATCTGCAATAGCAACAATTCGAGCTGCTTTATGTATATCATAGTTTTTCAAATGATATGGGTATCCACTTCCGTCTATACGTTCATGATGCCCTAAAGCTATATAAGATGCCATCATAGTGATACCTTTTGTCTTCTTTAGCATATCATAACCATAAATCGTATGCCTTTTTATTTCATCGAATTCATCGTTGCTCAATTGAACGGGCTTTTTTAGTATTTCATCAGGAATCATTACTTTTCCAATGTCGTGTAGAATTGAACCGATACCTAATTCTCTAAGCTTTTCCTCACTAAAGCCGAACCCTATTCCAATAATCAGTGAAAGGATACAAACATTGACACTATGAGAAAACGTATAATCATCAACAGAACGGATATCGGATAAATTTGCGACAATATCACTATTTGACAAGATATTTGTAATAATCTTATCAACTATTTTTATAACATAAAGACCATCAATACTAGTTTTAATGGATGAACTCGTCATCATTATCTTGATACTGTTCTTGGCTTCTCTAATGATCTCATCCTTAATAATTCCAGAAACATCAATGTTCTTAGAAATCTCATCCTTAATGTATATTTCTGTTATCCCATTAAGTTGAAGTCTTCTTCTGTATTCTTCTGTAAGTTCCATACCAGAAGCAAGCAATACTTTTCCCTCAAGAGTCATAATAGTTTTTGAAAGAATTGCCCCATTCTGAATCTTTTCCAGGTCAACCCTGCGCACCTACAGTAGCCCTCCCAAAAAATGAAGTATAAAAATCTACTAACTGATACTAATATCGATCAAAACTTAGCTTTTATTTAGCAAATATCGGGGAAGTAAAGCATATTTCACTTAATTTTAACATACGACCTGAACCCTGTCAAAAAGTGAGGCTTTAAAGGATCACTTCAGTCCAATAACGGCTTTATCTCAGATAAAACATCTGCTCTCAGCTTCTTAAGTGCCTTTTGAGCGCTTTCGTTGGAATCACCTGAAACCCCATAATAAACCTTTATTTTAGGTTCAGTTCCTGAAGGTCGTACACATACCCAAAAACCCTTTTGGGTTTCAAAATATATTACATTTGATTTTGGTAAATCAAGAGGCTCTTCTTTAGCAGTTTTCATATTGGTTAAAATACCAGTTTCATAATCCCGAATAACCTTTATTTTAGTATCTCCCATGCTTTCAGGCTTTTTTTCTCGTAGAAATACCATAGCATTTTGTATTTGTTCAACGCCTTCTTTACCCTTCAATGTAAAAGAATCCTGGTAATCTAACTCGTATCCATATTTATGGTAAATACTAAGCATAGCATCAAACAAGGTTAATCCTTTGGATTTATACCATGCGAACATTTCTGCAATAAGCATTGAAGCAACAACTGCATCTTTATCACGAACATAAGTGCCTGCAAGATAACCATAGCTCTCTTCAAAGCCAAAAATGAACTTCTCATCACCTTGCTCATCACGAATGAGTATTTGTTCACCAATAAATTTAAAGCCAGTCAAAACATCAAGCATTTTCACTTTGTACTCTTGTGCAATTCTTTTTGCTAATTCAGTTGTCACAATTGTTTTTATAACAAAAGCATTTTCTGGCAGCCTGCCCTGCGCCTTCATATTCGAAAGGATGTATTCTAATAAGAGACATCCCGTCTGATTGCCCGTTAAGGTAATATATTCACCTGCTTTATCGCGTACAACTATCCCAACCCTATCACAATCGGGGTCGGTACCAATAATTAATTCTACATCCTTTTCCTTTGCCATTTGAATTGCTAATTCAAATACAGCCCTATCCTCAGGGTTTGGATATTTCACAGTGCTAAAATTAGGATCGGGATTCTCTTGCTCTAGAATACTATATACATTTGTAAAACCAACTTCTTTTAGTATACTTCTTACAGGCTTGTTTCCCGAACCATGAATTGGCGTGTATATTAGTTTGCAGCTGTCAAGAAAAGCTGAATCAAGTTTTGTAACTGTTAAGGTTTTTAAGGCATTTTTATATGCATCATCAATCTTTGCACCAATTAATTCTATTAAGCCTTTATTCAAAGCCATATCAAAATCCATTGTAGTTATTGAAGTAATATCCTCAATGGAGTTTACTTCCTCTAACAATGCATTGGAAAGATCCAGCGGCAATTGTCCACCGTCTTCTCCATACACTTTATACCCGTTGTACTCCTTAGGATTGTGACTTGCCGTAATCACTATACCTGCATTGCATTTTAAATATCTTACTGCAAATGATAGCTCTGGAGTAGGTCTTAACTCCTCAAATAAATAGGTTTTAATATTGTTTTGCGCAAAAACACATGCACTCTCTTGCGCAAACTCACGGGATTTGTGCCTTGAGTCATATGCAATGGCTATTGATAAGGTTTTGTTATTTTTTTTAAGGAAATTTGCTAAGCCTTGCGAAGTTTTTCTAATAATGTAGCGATTAATACGATTTGTTCCTGCGCCTATTATACCTCTTATACCGCCAGTTCCAAATTCGAGATCGCGATAAAACCTGTCTTCTATTTCTTTCTCGTTGCCTGATATTGACAATAACTCTGACTTTGTGTCCTCGTCAAAATATGAATTATGCAACCAGTTATTATACCTTTCGATATAGTTCAAGCCAATCACTCCTTTAAGAGCATTTTGTAATGTTACATATCTACGTATCGCTGTACAATATGTTGTAGTATGTATAAAGGTTTGGCACCACATATTGTATAGCTATTATTTTGTTTAGGATACATCACAAAAGCTTTAATAGAGCATTTTGCGATGTTACTACTGTTATGATGTGCAATTAACACAAACATTAACTATGATAAGTAGCTTTCATTAATTCTTTGAATACTTCGAGCATGTCCTGTATTTTCATCAATATCAATTATTACGGCATTTATAGATGCCCTTCCTTTTGCAGGCTCAAAGTAAGCTGGCATTCCCGTTAAAAACTTTTTTATTATTAAATCTTTGTCAACCCCAATTATACCCTCTTCAGGACCGGTCATTCCCACATCCGTAATATATGCTGTGCCTTTTTCAAGTATCTTTTCATCAGCAGTTTGAACATGGGTATGTGTCCCCACGACAGCGCTAACGCGACCATCTAGGTAATTTGCTAACGCAACCTTTTCACTTGTTGCTTCGGCATGAAAGTCTACAAAGATTATTTTGCATTGTTGTTTTAAAATTGAAATATCACGGTCTGCTGTTCGGAACGGGCATTCAACATTAGAATCCATATATATGCGCCCTAATAAGTTAACAATACCAATTTTGATGCCATTCTTCTCGATTATTAATCTACCTTTGCCAGGAACACCTTTTGGATAGTTGGAAGGTCTGATTATCTTATCAGTAGAATCGATAAAATTAAGGATCTCTTTTCTTGACCATGTATGATTACCTAAGGTTATAGCATCAATACCAGATTCGAATATCTCATCTGCTACATTATAATTTATACCTTTACCACCAGCGGCGTTTTCAGCATTAGCAATACATACATCCCATTTATAAATACCATTTAGTTTATCCAATCGGTTTGCTAACACACTTCTTCCTGATTTAGCGAATACATCGCCAATAAATAGAAATTTCAAATACCATTACGTCCTTTCAAAACGCAAGAAGCGTAAATTACGCTTCTTACATTTGAAAATTAAATTACTTTATTTAATCTTACTTTGCATAATCAATCGTACGTGTTTCTCTTATTACATTCACCTTAATTTGTCCGGGATAATCAAGTTCGCTTTCTATACGTTTTACGATATCTCTAGCAACTATTACCATCCCTTCATCGGACACATCTTCGGGTTTTACCATGATTCTGACTTCGCGACCTGCTTGTATTGCAAACGATTTGTCTACTCCAACAAATGAGTTTGCAATCTCTTCTAGCTTTTGTAATCTTTTAATGTATGATTCAAGTGTTTCTCTTCTCGCACCTGGGCGGGAAGCAGAAATTGAATCCGCAGCTTGAATTAAAACTGCGATAACGGATGTAGGCTCTTCATCACCATGATGAGCTAATATTGAGTTAATAACCAAATCACTTTCATGGTATTTCTTACATAAGTCCGCTCCAATTGTTACATGCGAACCTTCCATTTCATGATCAATTGCTTTTCCTATATCATGAAGAAGTCCTGCCCTTTTCGCAAGGGTTATATCCTCTCCTAACTCTGCTGCCATAAGCCCAGCTAGGTGAGCAACTTCTTTAGAGTGATTTAGAACATTTTGTCCGTAACTGGTTCTATACATAAGTTTACCAAGCAACTTGATAAGCTCGGTATGCAACCCATATACACCTGTTTCAAATGTAGCACGGTCTCCTTCTTCGCGAATTGTAGTATCCACCTCTTTTTTAGCTTTTTCAACCATCTCTTCAATGCGAGCAGGGTGAATTCTGCCATCGGCAATAAGCTTTTCAAGAGTAATTCTTGCAACCTCCCTACGAATAGGATCAAACCCTGATAAAATAACAGCTTCAGGTGTATCATCAATGATAAGATCTATTCCAGTAAGAGTTTCAAGTGTACGGATATTTCTTCCTTCACGTCCAATTATTCTACCCTTCATTTCGTCATTGGGCAGAGCTACAACAGAAACAGTAATATCTGAAGAATGATCGGCAGCACATCTTTGAATAGCCGTTGATAAAACTTCCTTTGCTTTCTGGTTGGCATCCTCTTTTGCTTTTTCATAAATATCTTTTACCAGAATAGCAGCCTCATGTTTTACTTCACCTTCAATATTTTTCAGTAAATAATCTTTTGCTTCATCTACAGACAGACCTGAAATACTTTCAAGTTTTTCAAGTTGTTTATGATACAGCCCTTCAATTTCCTGTTGGCGAGTATCTATTTCTTTAGTTTGTCTGTTTAAACCTTCTTCTTTCTTTTCCAGAGTCTCTACTTTCTTTTCGTGAGTTTCTTCCTTTTGTTGAAGTCTGCGTTCGGTCCGTTGGATCTCAACCCTTCTTTCCTTAACTTCCTTCTCCAAATCAACTCTACTTTTATGAATTTCTTCCCTAGCTTCGAAAAGTGCTTCTCTCTTTTTTCTTATAGCTATTTTTTCAGCTTCACTTACAATACGCTGACCTTCCTGTTCTGCACTTCCAATTTCAGCCTCAGCAATCTTTTTTCTATGTTCAATTCCTTTACGGAACATAATAACTGAACTGACCACTGCAATAATTATTCCAACTCCAAGGCCTATTAAAATATTAACATGATCTATCTCCTTCACCTCCTTGTCCAATGTATCCTGCAACTTCTTATCTCATGTAAACGTAATCTTATTAAATTATATTTCGCTAAAGTAAGAATATATGCAAGTATACTCTTTTGTCGTAATCTTTAATTTCTTATTTCATAAGCAAGCAAACGCAAAATCAAAATAAAATATGAACATATAATTGTCCATACTATGATCATTGTAAACTTATTTGAAAATAGTGTCAAGAAACCTGTCAAAAATCGAAATGTGCCATCACTATATTGGTAGTTGTGCAGCTTTTATGGTGTTTTTCATAAGCATAGTAATAGTCATTGGCCCCACACCACCTGGAACAGGGGTTATATAAGAGGCTATTTTTGATACACTCTCAAAATCCACATCCCCGGTTAATTTGCCATTAGGAAGTCTATTGGTACCAACATCAATAACCGTTGCTCCAGCTTTTACATACTCTGCATCAATCATGTTGGGTTTCCCAACAGCAACCACCAATACATCAGCTCTTTTACAAACATCCTTCAGATTTTTAGTCCTTGAGTGGCAAACTGTAACTGTTGCATTGTCGTGCAAAAGGAGCAGTGCCATAGGTTTACCCACTATATTGCTTCTACCAATTACTACACATTCCTTCCCTTCCAAGCAAATCTGTGCTCTATGTATGAGCTCCATTATTCCTGCAGGTGTGCATGGTAGAAAATCATAATTGCCAATCATGATTTTACCTACATTGAATGGATGGAAAGCATCCACGTCCTTATTTGGTGAAATATTTAGCAATACCCGTTCTTCGTCGATATGCTTTGGTAGGGGTAGTTGAACAAGAATACCATGTACAGACTCATCATTATTTAAAGTCTGCACAAGCTCAATTAGCTCATCCTCCGTTGTTTTTTCAGGCAAGGCATGTTCGAATGAACGGATTCCTATTTCTTCACACGCTTTTTTCTTATTATTGACGTAAACTCTAGATGCAGGGTCATCCCCTACAATAACAACTGATAGCCCTGGTTGCAAACCCAGCTGTTTTATTCTATCTGCTTCTACTTTTAATTCTTTTCTTATTTCCTTTGAAACCTCGCGTCCATTCAATACTATTGCACCCATGTTTTCCTCCCGTAATGCATCCTTTGCTATTTTGATCCTATGGACCTTTGCAGAAATTGTCAAGAGTTGATTGAGCTAAAGCTTTTGCGATATAACCTATTACACATTAAACAATTTTTCAATCTTTTTTGATGGCATTGGCCTATATAAATAAAACCCCTGAACAATATGACAGTTTGCCTTTTTCAAAAAGTCCATTTGTCTATAGTTCTCTACACCTTCAGCAATGACGCTCATTTTAAGCTCCTTAGCTAAATTAATAATTGTATTTATAATAATCTCATCTTTTTGATTTACACATATACCCTGCACAAAGCTTATATCAATTTTCACTTTATTGATAGGAAGCTGCTTTAAGTAGTTTAATGATGAATATTTTGTACCAAAATCATCAATTGCAATTCTTACCCCTAATTTACTGAGACGCTTGAGAGTTTGACTAATTAAATCAATATCTTCCATAAGAACACTTTCTGTTATCTCAAACTCAAGAAATTCGGGGCTTATACCCGTTTTATCAATAACCTTTGACACCACGCTAATTAGATTATAATCCATCAATTGCTTTGCTGAAAGATTAACAGAAATAGGTACAACAACAATATTCGAGTCTTGCCAAGCCTTCATCTGTTTACATGCCTGTTCAAGAACCCACTCCCCCATTGGAATAATTAATCCGGTTTTTTCAGCAATTGGTATAAACTTATTCGGAGTAATAATTCCTAATTCAGGATTTCGCCATCTAATTAGGGATTCAAAGCCCACAATGCTTCCAGTATTGATATCTACCTGTGGTTGGTAATAGAGCTCAAATTCATTTGCTGCCACTGCCCTGTATAGTTGATTAGTTAGCTTCATTGTTTCCAAAAGACTTTCTTTCATTATAGGGTTACATATCTCGTATTGATTTTTACCCTTTTTCTTTGCTCTGTGCATTGCAATGTTTGCATTTTTAATTAAAGAGTCCGCATCTTCCCCATCTAAAGGAAATACAGCTACACCTATACTTACAGTAATATGCACATCATTTCCATCAATAATGAACTCCTTACGAAAGGCTTCATTTATTTTCTCTGCTGTAGTACGTATTGTATAATCATCGGGGTTGTTTTGAAGCAATACTAAAAACTCATCCGGACCTACTTTAGCAGTCGTATCACTTCTTCTAAGATTTTCAGTCAACCTTTGGGCTACCTGAACAATAAGTTTATCCCCTAATTGATACCCAAGTGTATCATTGACTAATTTAAAAGAATCTAAATCTACATACATTATTGCTAATGTTAGTTCGTTTCTTAAATTCTCCTTAATTTTCTTATCTACATATTCAATAAAAGATTTTTTATTATATAGACCAGTTAGATCATCATAATAGGCCAATTTGGATATTTTCTTCTCCATTTCTATGCGAGATTGAATTTCACATCGCAATTCTCTGTTGGCCATATTCAATTCTTTAGTTCGTTCTATAACCTTTATTTCAAGCTCATCATGCGTTCTTTTTAGCTCATATTGAATATTGCTAATCTCGGTTAAATCCTGGAATATAAAAACACTTCCGAAAGGCTCCCCCCACTCATCTTTGAAAATAGATGATGTAAATAAAACAGGAAGATTTTCATTGTTTTTCTTTTTTAATAACATTTCATTACTACATTCTATATTGTGCTTTCTAATTCCGGGCTCATTTAATATGGTGCTTATTGGTTCATCAATTAATTCATCCAATGAATATCCAAGCAACTCTAAGGTACCATTATTCACATATTCAATTTTATCTTCAGCATCTGTAATCACTAGCCCTTCTTGTATACCTTGTATAACATCAAATACAACGTTTTGTGGACTTAGATTCATTAAGCGGTATCGTTTAATAGAATACCAAATTGCAGATATTGGCAATGCGATAAATAAAACAGTTGATGGTGGCAAAATGTGTATACCTAAAGCTGGTAACACAGACTCTGTTAGAGAACTCAATAATATAACTATAGCAAGAGTAATTATAAATATTGTAGCTTGTCTTTTTTCACGTTTGAATTTTGAGTTTTTCCCCCACCTATATATCAAAAGAACACAGGCTAAAGTATAAGCTAATGAATATATTGAATAAAAATAATCTCCTATAAAACCGTGTGAAACACTTAAGAAGGCCCATCCTAGTTTAATTTTAATCAAAGCCTCAACAGGTACGGGAAAATAAAATAAATAAAGATAAATTGAAAAAATAGAAGGTAAAAATAATAGTATAGAAGTCAACCGAGATGAAAACAGCTTGTCCTTTTTAACAAGAATTAGTACAAAGCGTAGCATAAGATAGTAGAAAATACTCCAAAATAACGTTGCAACCCTTCTAAATATAATAGCTGACCCAGCATCAGTTAATACATTCGTCAACGTAAGCATTAACGACCAGAGTGCCAGGTTTAGGCACAAAACAAAGAAAGCACTGTTCAATTTGCTTTTGGAATCATACATATACGTGGAGACTCCTACATATATGTAAAATATACTTGCTACTAAATACACAAAAACCAATATATTCATTCTCTGTGTTCTCCAATCACGTATATTATATCATGAATTTCAAAGAAATTACATGATATAATGGCGCATGTGCGTTTCGGCTTCAGCCGAAACGTTCGCACGCGAATCAATTCCGCCGAAGGCGCATAATATCCTCGTTACCGAGGATATTATATCATGAATTTCAAAGAAATTACATGATATAATGGCGCATGTGCG
>DASRMZ010000162.1:0-3523 GCA_035647675.1 Thermoclostridium sp.
GTATCCTTTTAATCCCATTATATCTACTTCGCCAAAGTGAAAAAGAGATGCGGCCAGTACTGCATCGGCCTTACCGATGGTTATCGCATCATAAAAATGCTCCATCAAGCCGGCACCTCCTGAGGCTATTACAGGTATGTCTACAGCTTCAGCTACTTGCCGTGTCAAATCAAGGTCGTATCCTGCCTTTGTCCCATCCATATCCATACTTGTAAGAAGTATCTCACCTGCTCCTAACTGCTTAACCTTCACTGCCCACTCGATTACATCAAGACCAGTATTGTTCCTGCCACCACTGGTATATACATCCCAACCCGATCCATCTTCTCTTTTTTTTGCATCGATTGCACACACAACACATTGGGAACCAAAATTATTAGCGGCATCGTAAATGATGCTTGGATTTTTTACAGCAGCGGAATTTATCCCGACCTTACTTGCACCCGATTTAATTATCCTTTCGATGTCTTCAACGGTACGAACACCACTCATGCATCTTGTACCAGTAACTATTTTTGGGAATTTTATTTTCTAACCAGCAATCTGAAAATGTTATTTGTCTGTCTGCATTTCCTATCATTTTCTACCACCATGATATCCTATATTTGTTATATATTACATCATGATTCGACAACAAATGATAGCCCCAAATGCTTATTTTATAGGTATTTCAGCACATTTTTTACTCTTTTACTTGGAAGACCGTATGTTAATTTATACCATATACTAGGAGGCCTTTCCGAGCGCACTCCTAGGTGACTCAGCAATTATTTCTTGTTTTTCAATCTCAATAGATTTCTTCATAGATATCCCCCTTTTCAAAAGGACTATTTCAGCTAACGTTTCTTTTTCACGACGCCAACGAACCGGACCATCGGAGCCCTTCCCTTTAGCGGCGCTTGCCACCCGGTGAGATGGTGTGGCAGCAATGACCTGTGAGCATGCCCAAAGCGTGAAAATATTGTTAGCTGAAGTGTTTTCGGACTCTATTGAAAGCCGTAATTCTTAGCCAATTCTGGCTTTTCACTTTGAAACCAACTGTCTTCTTCACTAATTCCATCTTTTGATAAGTAATACTTTTGATAATACTCTTGAGTTACTGGACAAGCTCCACAAGTAACTATTCCTCGTGTTACTATTTCGATATCATCATTATTATCAATAATTCTATATCCCGGCATTGCTGTATATTCGAACTCAGGTGATGAATCATTTTTTCTGAGAGCTGAGGAGAAGCTTTCGTAATCCCTCTTTTCATCATCTGAAAGAATGATATTTCTTTTTCCTAAATTTGTTTCCATTTCAATAATGTTATTATTGGGATTATAGTCTAGTACTGTAAACGTAGGCCCCTTAGTTGATGGGACCGACAATATTCTTTCTATTTGATTTGAATTATACTCAAAGCAATCAATTGCGGCAGTCGAACCATACTTATTCGTAAATGTGTATGTTCTACCTACAACTATTGTATTCCCACAAGCTCGTAGCTGGCATTCAAAATGATCTTGAAGATTCTCACCAAATATCTGCTGTTCGTTAGATACATCGAAAACCTTAATAGATGAGTTATTAATAATCAAAACGACGTTAAGCTTAGCATCTAGCAATAATTCGACTTTATCATTTATCCTATCACCATCTAAGTCATAAATGTTGATGACATCAATGCTTTTACCATCAATTTGTTCCATTTGACTCACATTGTTTACATCGTTATTTTTATTATTACCTGTACAACCAGTATAGGCTATCATCATTATTGAAATAAAAACTGCAACGGCTTTTCTCTTCATTAAAATTACTTCCTCCCGCAAAAGTAGAAAACATTTCAGCTAACGGTTTGCATTTGCGACGCCCTCCCGCTTACAGGAAGCCGCTTATGCCCGGGGACCCTTTGGGTGGGCTAATGCAGCGACCGACTCGGTTAGCGGACGGGTGTGGGCAGAAATGACCTCATGCCCAGCTCACAACGCCTTGCTACATGCTTGCCCTTTACGAAAATGCGTTGTTATGTAACGTGGGAGGTCCCATTATTCAGAGACCCACAGGATGTGTGTCCCTTAAATTTTAGTGCTTATACATGGATATATGTTAGTTTAGTGGAGTACTATTGAAATACAACTCATCTGGACAAATATCCTGTCCGGTTATCCATTCAACAGATAATCCAGCAACATAAACGGTATTAAACAATGTAGGATTCTTTAATTGATCGAATGGCTTTAGAGCGAGATAAGGTTTAACATCAAATATTTTCTTTTCACTATTCGCAAACGTAACTAATAAACGATAATCATTTAAAGGTTTAACGGCTATTGCTCTTGGACGCATAAAATCACTCCAATCCCTTGATTTTTATGATTTCACCACTCTCGTTATATGCTTTCCATGCAGCTTTCAACTCATCTTCATGTATAGCTACCCATGCTTCAACCAACTTCCGTTGTTTATTGGGCAAGTTTCCTGCTATTATTTTACCATCAAATGAAATTGATAATTCATATTCACCATATTGGGCATGAATATGAGGTATATTATGTTGCCCATTAAGTTCCCTATATAGGTAAATTAAAATTCCGTAAAACTGTGAAATTATCGGCATATAATCATCTCCTCAATTAAATTTTACCAATAAACTATGAAAGTATCAAGCAAATATAATATGAGCGATTATCTATTAAATCCGCCACACGATGTGGCGGCCTCTGCCTCCCATGTTATATAACGGTTTGCATTTGCGACGCCCGACCGCTTACAGGAAGCCACTTATGCCCGGGACCCTTTGGGTGGGCTAATGCGGCGACCGACTCGCTTAGCGGGCGGGTGTGGGCAGGAATGACCTCATGCCCAGCTCACAGAGCCTTTCTTCTTGCTTGCCCTTTACGCAAATGCGTTGTTATGCGCCGTCGAAAGCCCCGTTATTCAGAGTGCGACAGGATGTCGCCCTAATCATTGCTCTTTAAAAGCCAAAAGTAGTTTCTTTGACATCCGGTAAAATATTATAAATACACATACCTATTCTTTCCTCATAGTATCTTCGTATATCGAATGTTGCTTTCCACTTTTCAAGAGTATGTTTATTGAAACCATATCTCATCACAACATCAATCATCCTTTTTTCTAATAGACAAAATCCTGTTGGTAAAGCGATAGCATCACACAACTGAATTAATCTGTCATAGTCTGTGAATTCAATATCATCTAAAAACTCTTTAATAAAATTGCGTTCTTCAGCCGTACAATCTCTATTCCCACATATATCCTGCACATTTTTACACAAATATGCATGCGTCATGCAGATCCTTGCCCATAAATCATATCCCTTTTTCTTTGGCAAATTTATAACCATCAAAACTATGTCTTTCATTTGTTACACCGAATCTTCTTCCTATATAATGTAGCATTCCGAGTATTAAGGCAACATTTGAATCTATTCCCTTAACTTTTTTCGCAATTAACTCTGCAGCTCTGCCTACATATACCTAATTAGCATAATTAACAATATATGTTAGATAAATAG
>DASRMZ010000163.1:0-2178 GCA_035647675.1 Thermoclostridium sp.
GATCAGGGCAAATGCATTGTGGTTATTTCATCTGAATTGCCGGAAATATTAGGAGTTTGTGACAGAATCTATATCATGAATGAAGGAAAAATGGTTGGTGAAATGACAAGGGTAGAAGCCTCTCAAGAGAGCATTATGAAGTGTATTATGCAATCCGTACAAAATAATAGCCAAAGCCATTAGCTGTTTTAAATCGATAAAGGAAAGGTTATAAATATGGAAAAAATTAGAGATATTCTAAGGCGCAATATGAGACAGTATGCCATGCTTATCGCATTGTTAGTCATTACTTTGGTATTCCAGATATTAACCAATGGAATACTGTTAAAACCAATTAATGTATCAAGGCTCATTCTTCAAAACAGTTATGTTTTGATTCTTGCTATTGGAATGTTGCTATGTATTTTGACGGGAGGACATATAGACCTAGCTGTTGGTTCTATTGTTGCACTGGTCAGTGCATCATCTGCATTATTCAGTGTAACCCTTGGAATACCTCCATTAATCTCCATTTTTCTTGGATTATTAGTTGGGGTTCTGGCAGGTATGTGGCAAGGGTTCTTTATTGCCTATGTCAAAGTCCCTCCATTTATTACAACTTTGGCAGGTATGCTGATCTTTAGGGGAATCAACAATATTATACTGAATGGACAAACCATTCTGTTACCAAAGCTATACGTTACAATCGCTTCGGATGTTATTCCCGATATATTAGGCGATGGAACTAGATTACATGTTACGACGCTCGTTATTGGATTCATCGCTGCAGCTGTCTATATTGTGGCAGAACTGATGAACAGGAAACGTAAAAAGAAATATGATTTTGAGCTCGAATCTAATAAACTGTTTTTGCTTAAACTTGTAGCAATTGCAGCTATAATTATTCTTTTCTCTTATTGGCTTGCTAGAGCAAATGGTCTTCCATATGTTGTTATTCTATTGATTGTGCTTATTGCGGTATACACTTTCATTACAACAAAGACTGTTGCCGGAAGGCATATTTATGCACTGGGAGGAAATGCAAAAGCCGCTGCATTATCAGGAATCAACACCAAAAAGGTGATGTTCTGGGTGTACACCAATATGGGCTTCATGGCAGCCATAGCAGGTATTATATTTGCAGGAAGGCTCAACTCCGCAACACC
The DNA here is from genome assembly GCA_035647675.1 of Thermoclostridium sp. Classification (GTDB taxonomy): domain Bacteria; phylum Bacillota; class Clostridia; order DSM-8532; family DSM-8532; genus Thermoclostridium. Next base: position 1,146 of record DASRMZ010000163.1, read on the forward strand.
AACGGCTGGAGATGGTTTTGAAATGGATGCCATTGCTTCCTGTTTTATCGGTGGTGCATCGGCCAGTGGTGGTGTTGGAACCATTATGGGTGCAATTATCGGTGGTTTTATTATGGGAATTCTGAACAACGGAATGTCAATCATGGGAATCAGTACATTTTGGCAATCAATTGTTAAGGGGTTGGTTTTGACTGCTGCAGTGGCATTTGATGTTTATTCAAAATCAAAAGCCAAGGTTAGTTAATTAGGATAATTAGTATAGAAATTCGTTTAGTTTCATAAGCAAATAAGAAAGCGAAATGCCCTACTATAAATAGGGTGCACAGAGCGCAAAGGCTACATAAATGCATTGAGGTTAGCAAAAACAAAGAGTACATAACTCTTTGTTTTTTTAATACTAAAAAAATGCTATTCGTATTCTATGGTAAATGCGATATAATTAGGTTATTAATGAAACGTTTATACAATTTATGTATCGAGTTAATGTAAATGGACCAGATTGCACAGCGAGAGGGTGATAATCTATGCACAACAGGCGGGAACTGCTTCATACATTTCCGCAGAATAAAAAAATAAATAATATATTCAAGGGGATAACTATTTTCTTGTTTTTGGTTTTATCTGTGGCATTTACAGTCTCCATTACCTCTTCCATGGTTATGGAGGAGGATTTCTACACAAATGATAAGAAAAATAACGTAAAGATCATGTACAAAAAGAATTTTCTTGTTCTAATGTACCAGAGCTCAGATGATTTTCTTGAACGATTCAGGGAAGGCATTTATCAAACTGCAGAGCAAAGACAAATTCGAATTGATTTTGTAAATGTTGAAAGCATCAGTGATGCAATTAAGAGTATCAATATCGCTGTTGCTGCAAAGGTTGATGGCATCATAGCGCAGGGGATTTATGATGAGGATTATATAGATGCCATTAATCAGGCTATTAGTAAAGGGATTAAAGTACAGTTTGTTTTTACCGATGCCAGGGGCACTAATAGGGATTTCTTTGTGGGCTATAATGCTTATGATTA
>DASRMZ010000164.1:0-2286 GCA_035647675.1 Thermoclostridium sp.
ACCTACTCCTGAGTGGATTGACCAACTTGGAGAAATGATAGCTTGTTCATTTTTCATAATAACATGGCGAGTTTCGCTGGGCTCTCCCATTAAATGAATAACACGGGTATCTTCATCCATATCGAAATACAAATATACTTCCATTCTTCTTTCATGGGTATGGCAGGGCATTGTATTCCACATGTTATTAGGCTCAAGAATGGTCAAGCCCATAACTAACTGACAGCTTTTACATACTGCTGGATGAACATACTGATAAATAGTACGCTCGTTAGACTGCGCCAAAGAGCCAAGACGATTTGGGTTTGCTTTGCTAATCTCTATTTTAACAGTTGGGTATGTCGTATGTGCTGGTGCACTATTAATATAGAACTTTGCCGGCTTATCTTTATTTTCACTTTCGAATATAACTTCTTTAATACCCATGCCTACATACAAACCATCACGGGAATCAAGAACATATTCTTCACCATCAAGTTTAACTGTTCCCTTGCCACCGATATTAATAACTCCCATTTCTCTACGAGCTAAAAAGAATTCAGCACCTATTTCTTTGCCTGCTTCAAGCTGTAATGGTTTATCTGTTGGGCAAGCGCCTCCTGCTATCATTCTGTCTACATGGCTGTAAACAAGTTTGACCTCACCTGGTATGAAAATTTGTGGAATTAAGAATTCCTCTCTGATCTCTTCCGTTGTGTAATACTTCGCATCATTTGGATGTGCACTGTAACGAATTTCCATTATAACTACCTCCAGTTTATATTATTTATGACGGCAATGAAGCCATAATCATATCTTACGTAGATTCACGAACAAACAGACTGTGATTTACAACAGTTTTAATACTTTCTATATCTTCTGTTATTAGCTGAAGGAGTTGATCCACAGCTAATATCCCCAGTTTTCTAAAAGGGGTTTGTACCGTTGTCAGTGCAGGCTTAAAATATTGTGCAATATCCAAATTGTCCATGCCTGCTACAGCAATATCCTCGGGTATTCTTAAACCTTTCTCATGGGATTTATTAATAAACTCCATTGCGTACGAATCACAAATTCCAAAAAACGCAGTGGGTTTATCCTTCATATTTAGTATTTTGTCTATAGCATCATCGGATGAATCACCTTTATTTAGTATGAACTTGTACTTCTCATCATGCTCAAGACCGTTCTTTCTAAATGCATCGTTATATCCCTCTATCTTATGCCTATCAATTCTAAGAATACTTGGGTAAGCTAAAGTGGCAATTCTGCGATGACCTTTCTTTATTAAGCAATCCACTAAGTCATATGCAGCTTTCCTTAAATCTACAGCAACATAGCTTATACCGGGCTCGTCAATAATACGATTTACAAATACATGGGGAAGTTTATTCTCCCTAAGACATTGTGCTTCTATTTTTTCATTTTCTAAATCTTTGCCTATGATAATAATACCCTTTGTGTTACTATTATCATTCCACTTGTGATAATCTTTCTTTATTTGATCGCCTGTGCGTATAACAAGTTGTATAGTAACATGCCTTGATTCAGCTCTTTCTGTTATACCCTGTATCACTTCAGTGAAACCTTTAAACTTTTCAAAATCCTTTGCAACGCTAATCTCTAGAACAACATTTTGTAAGCAAAACTCTTTCGTGCTGTAACCCAGATCGTCCATGGCTTTAATGATTGATTTCCGCAGCTCAGGTCTGACATTATCTCCTCGAAAAAATCTGAAAACTGTACTCCGTGACACACCTGACTTTTCAATTATTTCATCTGTCTTTGACATGCATAACTCCTTTTCAATGTCACTTAACTGACACTTATGTATCAATTTAATAATACTACTTTTTGGATAAAAAAGCAACACTTAATTTCCAATAAAGGACTTTTCGGTGTAACGCGGTGTTACCCCCTAAAAGTAAAAAGACCTGAGAAAGTTCTATTCGAATAAAAAATAGAACTTTCTCAGGTCTTTTTAGGTTTTTCTAGCTTCTTATGGTTTTATGTTTTCATTAAAGATGATGTTCATTGCTTTCATCGGTGTTACAGTGGATATAGCATGCTTATATACAAGCTGCTGCTTTCCTTCACTGTCAAGAACAACTGTAAAATTGTCAAAGCCCTTTACAAGCCCGCGCAGCTGAAATCCATTTGTGAGGTATACTGTCACAGGTGCATGTTCTTTTCTAACCTGATTTAAGAAAACGTCTTGCAAATTAATGTTTTTGTTCATGATAGAGCCTCCTTGCCATAATATAAAATCAAAAAGAAACAATTTAAATATCTATATATCTATTATTG
>DASRMZ010000165.1:0-5971 GCA_035647675.1 Thermoclostridium sp.
GACAAACTTCCAAAGAAATTTCAACACAGGTGAGGTTGAAGTTGATGGCTCTGCTATCTATCATAAAACCGAATACCGTGAAAGAAGAAACCACTATGCATTCTACTGGGTAAATTCTGAAATTGATGGCTTTGATACAGATAGGGAATCATTTTTAGGGCTTTATAACGGATTTGACTGCCCCAAAAATGTCGCTGAAGGAAAAGCTTCGAATTCAATTGCTAGCGGTTGGTCACCTATAGCATCCCACCATTTGAAAATGACTTTAAAGCCGGGGGAACAAAAAAGCTATGTTTTTGTTCTGGGTTATGTTGAAAATTATGATGGTGACAAATGGGAGAAGAAAGATGTAATTAACAAAGCAAAAGCACAAGAGATGCAGTGTTGTTTTGTTAATGATGAATCTGTGGATAAGGCTTTTAATGAGCTTAACCACTACTGGAATGAGCTTTGCTCAAAATACGTTGTGAATAGCCATGATGAAAGACTCAATCGAATGGTAAACATATGGAACACTTATCAGTGTATGGTTACATTTAACATGTCCAGAAGTGCTTCATACTTTGAATCGGGAATCGGTAGAGGTATGGGCTTTAGAGATTCAGCACAGGATCTATTAGGCTTTGTACATCAAGTACCTGATAGAGCAAGACAAAGAATTTTAGATATTGCATCTACACAGCTTGAAGATGGTAGTGCTTACCATCAATACCAACCTCTAACGAAAAAGGGCAACTCTGATATAGGTAGCGGCTTTAATGATGATCCATTGTGGCTTGTTCTTGCAACTTCTCAGTACATTAAGGAAACGGGAGACGAGTCAATTTTAAGCGAAGACGTTGCATTTGACAGTGATGAAAATAATACTGCAACACTTCTTGAGCACCTTAAACGTTCCTTTTACCATGTTGTTAATAATGTTGGTCCTCATGGATTGCCCCTTATTGGAAGAGCCGACTGGAACGATTGTCTAAATCTAAACTGTTTTTCGACAGAGCCGGATGAATCCTTTCAAACTTGCGGGTTAATTGATGGCAGGGTTGCAGAATCTGTTTTCATAGCAGGAATGTTTGTAGCTATAGGACCAGAATATGTTGAAATCTGCAAAAGACTTGGGTTTAATCAAGAAGCTTCAGAAGCGCAAAAGCATATTGAAAAGATGATTGATACTACAATTAAGCATGGTTATGATGGAGAATGGTTCCTTCGTGCATATGACCATTATGGAAATAAAATTGGTAGTAAAGAGTGCGAAGAAGGACAAATCTTCATTGAGCCACAGGGCTTCTGCGTTATGGCGGGTATTGGCATTGAAGAAGGTTTAGCGCAAAAAGCTTTGGATTCAGTAAAAGAAATGCTCGATACTAAGCACGGTATTGTATTGCACACACCTGCGTATACCAAATACAATTTAAATTTAGGTGAAATATCTTCATACCCACCTGGCTACAAAGAAAATGCAGGCATATTTTGTCATAACAACCCATGGATAGCAATCGCAGAAACAGTACTAGGCCGTGGTGACAGAGCCTTTGAGGTTTATTCTAAAATCGCACCTGCGTACCTTGAACACATAAGTGAGATACATAGGACAGAGCCTTATGTCTATTCCCAAATGATCGCAGGACAGGACGCTGTTAACTTTGGGGAAGCGAAAAACTCTTGGCTTACAGGTACTGCGGCATGGAACTATGTTGCTATAACTCAGTATATTCTTGGTATAAGACCCACACACGATGGGTTAATGGTGGCTCCTTGTATTCCTGCATCCTGGGATGGTTTTACAATTACAAGAGTATTCCGTGGCGTAAAATACAATATTCAAGTGCAAAATCCTAACCATGTATGTAAGGGTGTAAAAAAGATGATCATAGGTGATGAAGTAATTGATGGGAACATTATCCCAGTAAATTCTGAAAATAAAGAATATGATGTAGTCGTGATAATGGGTGAATAACACAATTAAACCTATCACCAGTCATGTGATAACAAAATCCAGTTGCAACATGCTTAGCATATACGATTAGTAATCCTATATTTATCCCTTGTACTAAAAAGGTTCAGTTGCAACGCACCGCACATATAAAATAAGCCGGTTTTATAGCCGGCTTATTATTTTTTCTTACCATACTTGGGCGTAAAGTCTAAGTATTCAATAATTGTAAGTTTATATGTTTTGCTATATAATAAAGTGGTAAATACTTGATACATAGACAGTATTGTTATCTTATCTATACTTTTGTCCTGCAGGGGGATTATAATGGAGAAAAGAGATGTTCACAAAGGTGGGATAGACTCAGAAAATAACAACACCAAAAAATTGTCCAATCTATTTACCAGCTTAAGTCCAAACCACATCTGTATAAGGATTACCGCAATATTCTTACTTTTTGGTTACCTATGGGTTCTGTTGTATAACACAATCCTAACATCAATTGAACCTAATATAACATCCTTATCATTCATAAGTATCATTAATGGTATGGTGTTTGTTACTCTATGTGGAGTACTGATTTATAGCATGATTTACATATCAATAAAAAAAATAAACAAATCCGAATCCAATATTACTAAAAAATATTACGAACTTCAAAAAACACACAAAAAAATAACTGAATCTAGGGATTTTTATGCCGAAATCCTTAGTAAAATGTTAAATGCATATGCCTTACATAAAATTATTCTTGATTCGGATGGCAACCCTTACGATTATGAGTATATAGACGTAAATCCCGCATTTGAGGCTTTCACTGGTATCAAAGCTGAAGACCTCATTAGAAAACGATACACAGAAGTTATCCCTAAAACTCAATCCGAAAAAATAAATTGGGTTAAGATATATGGTAATGTTGCTATGAAAGGTGAATCGTTATCCTTTAAAGAATATACTGCTTCTTTTGACAGGTGGGTGCTAGTTAACACCTATTGTCCTAGAATAGGCTATTTTATTACCGTTTTCAGCGATATTACTGATCTGAAAAAGAAAGAAAGGGAACTTGAAATAAAAAACGAAGAAATATCTTCACTTTATGAGCAAATTCTTGCTTCAGAAGAAGAAATAAGACAACAGTATGACGAATTATATGACACAAAGGAAGTACTTAAAACGCAGTATGATGAATTGGAGATTTATCAGCAAAAAATAAAACACAACGCATACCACGATCTGTTAACTGGATTACCAAATCGTCTCCATTTATATGAAAAGGTTTCTCAGATAAAATCTGTGCAAAAAATGGCCATGCTATTTATAGATTCAGATAACTTTAAACTGATAAACGATACAATGGGGCATTCTTTTGGTGATCAACTCATTGTTAAAATTGGCACTAGACTGACCTCCACCCTTAATTCTTCACATTCTGTCCATCGCCTTGGTGGAGATGAATTTATCATATGCTATGGCGAGTTTGATCAGGTTGAAGAGGTAACCGAGTATGCTAACAAAATAATTAATTCCTTTCAACAGCCATTTGAAATAGGAGAAAGTATATACCATACTACAGTAAGTATTGGTATCTCCCTTTACCCAGAACATGGTCAGAATCCAGATGAACTGTTACAAAGTGCAGACATAGCCCTGTATGAAGCCAAGCGTTCGGGTAAAAATAAATACATCCTTTTCCGTGAATCTATGAGAAATCAAATAGTAGAAAGAATGGACATTGAAAAACATCTGCGAGATGCCTTGGATAAAAACGAGTTTATTTTACATTATCAACCCCAGTTGGATATCTACAGCAATAAAATCACAGGATTTGAAGCCTTAATACGATGGAACAGTGCAAAGTTAGGCTTCACCCCTCCTTTGAAATTCATCAGTATTGCTGAAGAAACACAAATGATTCTTCCTATTGGAAAGTGGGTCATCAAAGAAGCCTGTCGTTTCATTAAGGAATTACATAAGAAGGGCAATAATGATATAATTATCGCAGTAAACATCTCCATCATTCAAATATTGGACGAGAGCTTTGTACACTCAGTGCTTTCAGCATTAGATGAAAATGACCTAGCTGCGGAGCTATTAGAGCTTGAAATAACAGAATCTATTCTTATGGAGTCTTATAACGAAGTAATTAAAAAGCTTTGTCTACTGAAGGATGCTGGTGTTAGAATTGCCCTCGATGACTTTGGGAAGGGCTATTCTTCGCTAAGTCGCCTAAAGCAGCTTCCACTTAATACATTGAAAATAGATAAATCATTCATTGATTGTATACCCTCTGACCTTCCTGGAGACAACCTTGCCGGACAAATAATAGAATTAGGACGTAAATTGGGACTTACAATCCTTGCAGAAGGAGTGGAGGAAGAAAGACAAATGGATTACTTAATAAGTCATGGGTGCCAGAAAGCACAGGGATACTTAATAAGCAAACCTCTCCCCAATGATGAAGCCATACAATTTTTTAACGAATATAAAGACAAAGCTTATAAATAGTCCAGAACCTAGCTGGTTCCTTTAGCTTTTCATTTGTGAACTGAACCCAGAACTGTACGAATGAAACCAGCGAGGCAATAGACATCATTTAGCATTTCATATGCAAGCTAAGTTCTATTTATATATAACAAGTTCATCCAATGGCTTTCTTTTTCGCCGAATAAAATCTTCGTCTGGATAACCTAATGGTGTTAATGCAATAGGTTCTATACCATCACCAATTTCAAAAGCATCTTTAAATGCATCAGGATCGAAAGCTCCAATCCAGCAGGTACCAAGCCCCAACGCAGTAGCTGCCAGAACAATATGATCCATTACGATAGCAGCATCTACATCGGCATAGCTTTTATTATCATTTCTTACCCAGCATTTATCTGTAATTGCACAAACTCCAATAACATAGGGAGCTTCTGCAAACCAACCTTGACGATATATCTTTTTAAGTAATTCCCGTCTACCATCGGTTTTGGCAACAATTATTTTGAAGGGTTGTAGATTGCACGCAGTGGGTGCTAATTGGGCTGCCTTTAATATCATATTTAGCTTCTCTTGTTCCACTGGTTTGTCCTGATAAGCTCTAGCACTGAACCTTTTTTGAATAACATCGAAAAAATCCATTTTATAGCCTCCTATAAATACAATTTAGTAAATCTAAAAACTAAAAACGGTTACTTCACATAGCTTTACAAAACTTTGTCTTTATGCTAAAATGTAATTCGCTACGGGATATTCCCCGATTTACAATGTAGATAATGCTTCCATAGCTCAGGCGGCAGAGCGCATCCTTGGTAAGGATGAGGTCAGCAGTTCGAATCTGCTTGGAAGCTCCATGTTGAAAGTCTCTCAAACAGCTGGTTGTACGGTGTTTGGGAGATTTTTTATTTTTGTTGACTTCACATTTAATCCCATTTGTTCTCACCTTTTATCATCTAAAATCATCGTTAATGGGTTGTTAATAGGTTTGTCAAAGGATCTAATGATAATTATCTACACACTACTTCCCCTCATTAATAGGAGAAACAACTTTTTTCATGTTCTTTTCAAACTTGGCTCTTGGTATCATTACTTGATGGTGACATCCCTGACACTCAATGCGTATGTCTGCGCCTGTGCGCACAACCTTCCATACCTTGCTACCGCAAGGATGTGGTTTTTTCATTTCTACAAAATCACCTAATTTGAATTCCTTTTTAAGCATAAAAACCTCCAAATATGCTTAGTACTTTGAAATAGAGCAGTTTCTACGTAAGCATTTTGCGATGTACGTAATTGGGGTGCGAAATAGCACAAAAGAACCTTCCGCCCTGTTTTATTCCACAGTCTGTCGCCCCTCTGTGTTACTTTACACTTTCCAGCGCGGATTCTTCATCAGAATATATCTCTAATAAATGGTCTAGTTTGATCATATCAAACAACTCCGCTACTGTTGGTACTAATCCACACAAGACTATTTTCCCCCCGTCTTCCTTAAACTTATTATAGCATTCTAAAATTATATTTAATCCCGCATTATTAATATACTCTAGTTTAGAC
>DASRMZ010000166.1:0-5560 GCA_035647675.1 Thermoclostridium sp.
AAGACATTAATGCAAGGGTAATTGACATCCACACCATTAAGCCGATAGATAGGGATATTATTATCAAGGCTGCAAAAGAAACAGGATGTATTGTTACAGCAGAAGAACATACTATTGTGGGCGGTTTTGGAAGTGCAGTTGCTGAAGTTGTATGTAGTGAATATCCAGTACCTGTAAAGATGGTTGGGATTGAAGATAAGTTCGGGAAATCTGGTAATCCATATCAGTTGCTAGAACTTTATGGATTAACGGCAGAAAACATCGCAGCAAAGGCAATAGAAGCAATACAAATGCTATAATAGCCAACATCAAGCGCTATTAATTGTGAATTTTAAATAGACGTTCAAAAATGAGCGTCTATTTTTCCGTTGTAGGGAAAAACTATCTCTTAAAGCCTTCACAACAGGCTTATCCAGGAAATATAAAGTGTTATGTAGCAAAAGGCCTTAAAAATCTGTGCGGGAAATAAATCTCCCAATACAAAATTGTGGTAATAAAATGGGTAATAAGAAAATAAGTAAATAAGATAATAAATCACTGTAGAACAAGAAAGGAGGACTAAGGCAAGACTATTTTAAGCTACTATAAATATAAGGAGGCATAATAAAAATGATTGGTAGATACTTAAATGAAGAGAAAAAAGAAACGTGTTTAAAGGAATCTAAAGAAAAACTAGGTAATCACAAACTGAAGTATTTACCTGAGGAAATAAAAAAACTAAGGGATGAGTTGAATAAAAAGGTTGCTCAAGAGGGTATAGGAGTAAATAATGAAGAGGTATTAAAATTAAGTAAAAGATTGGATGAGTTGATTGTGAGGTACTATTAAATAGCTTCTAGTACTCCCTCACCATCCTAGCACGAGGATACCCCCTATCGTGGCTGACTGATTCCACATAAAACCCATGCCCATAGTAAAATCTCATTAGGGCCCCGTAACGGGAAGCGGTGTACAAAGATACACTTTTAACTCCCTCTGACTGCAAATACTTATTAACAAGATTCATCAAAGCTTTTCCAACGCCAAGGTTTCGGTAGGAAGAGTCTACTGCAAATCTACTTATATAGGCTATATCATTAATTATCTCTACACGAATAGTACCAATAATGATATTATCAATAACTGCAATATAAATAACCTTATTGTTTATTTCATGCTTTACATCGGATATGCTTTCATTTAGAGCTTCAAGCTCTTTAACACCTGCAGCCTGTGCATATTCTTTAAATGCTTTTTGTAAAACGGTATAAACAGCAGGCGCATCTTCAGCAACCGCACGCCTAATTATGAACGAATAATCCAAAAGAACAGACCTCCTAAAATCCTAAGCTAATCAGATAGCAATTTCACCATTACTGCTTTTTGTGCATGAAGACGATTTTCTGCTTCGTCAAATACCACAGAATTTGGACCGTCAATTATGTCCTCAGAGACCTCATATCCCCTGTATGCAGGCAGACAATGCATAAAAAGTGCATCCGGCTTTGCTAGAGAAAACAGAGATTTATTAACTTGGTAAGGTGCAAATGCTATTGCACGCTGTTCCTTTTCATCTTCCATCCCCATGCTAGCCCATGTGTCTGTATAAACAACATCAGCATCTTTAATTGCTTGTTTTGGATCGGTTAGTATTTCAATTTTGCTACCGGTTTTATTAGAAATATCCATTGCCATATCAATATATTTTTTCATGCATAAATATTCTTTTGGTGTAGCTATTGAGATATTAGATTGAGTTTTTGCACAACCAATCAACAGTGAATGCGTTATATTATTTCCATCACCAATATAGCATACTTTAAGTCCTTTAAGGCTGCCTTTTTTCTCTCTTATGGTCATTAAGTCGGCCAAAGTTTGGCATGGATGGAGTTCATCGGTTAGTCCGTTTATAATGGGGATATTACCGTAAAGAGCTAAATCTGCCACATCCTCTTGCTTAAATGTGCGAATCATTATTCCATCTAAGTACCTTGATAATGTTTTGGCTGTATCATGAATGGTTTCCCCACGACCGATTTGTATATCTGAAGCGCTTAAAAATAGAGCATATCCGCCCAACTGGTGCATACCTACCTCAAAGGAAACTCGAGTGCGTGTTGAAGATTTTGAAAAAATCATTCCAAGAGTTTTCCTTTTCAGGTGATGATCGTGTGATATTCTATTTTTATTTTCGTACTTCAATTTATCGGCTAAGTCTAGCGTAGCCAATATTTCATCTGAAGTCCAATCGTTTAAACATAAGAGATGTTTCATGATAACCCCCCAAAGAAAATGTATTGTATGATTATACATCCAAATGTATAAAAATGCAATACATTTCTATATTTCATGCTTTTATGGTGCTACTTATTAAGTTACAACGCAAATGTTACGATATAGTCATAAGGAACTAATTAATTATATACATTTTTTTTTATATAACAAAAAAATAGTACTTTCAAGATGGGAGTATGAATTATGGATCTTGCAACTTTATTAGGTATTGTACTAGGTATTGCATTTATAGTTTATGGCATGCTTGATGGGGGTGATATTGCCTCATTTATAAGTGTTAGCTCGCTAGCTGTTACAGCAGGAGGAGGCATTGCATCTACAATTATTGCCTTTAGTCTTGAAGACTTTAAAAATGTTTTTAAAGCTCTTCCCAAGATATTTAAAAGAAATATGCAATCACCTTTTAAAACAATTCAAATGCTTGTGGAAATGTCTCAAAAGGCAAGAAGAGAAGGGCTTTTGGCTTTGGAGGCAGGACAAGAGGATATCGAGGATATTTATTTGAAAAAGGCGTTGGAGCTTGTAGTTGATGGTGTAGAACCTGAAATTATTAGAGATTCCATGCAGCTTGAGCTTGATAATATGGCTATGAGGCATGGAAAGGGTATCGCTATCTTTAAAACTCTTAATGCTCAGTTTCCTGCTTGGGGTATGATAGGAACAATGCTGGGATTAATAAATCTTCTTAAAAACCTGGATGACCCTTCAGCTATAGGTCCCGCAATGTCACTTGCATTGGTAACAACCTTTTATGGCTCCGTCTTGGCAAACTGGATATGTTCTCCCATTGCAACAAAACTGGAGGAGCTAAGTTCAGATGAGATGAGACTGAAGGAAATGATTATTGAAGGTGTTTTGTCAATTCAATCGGGGGAAAACCCAAGAATAATGGAACACAGGCTAAAAACATTTCTATCCCCTGAGCATAGAGTTGAATATGAAAAGCTTATTGCTTCTGAGGAGACACATTTCGGTGGTGGTAGCACATTAGGCTAAAGGTTAGGAATTATATAATTAGGCGGTGTATAAATGGCAAGAGAAAGAAGAAAGCCACCTGAGACTGATGATGGTGGATCTTGGTTAACTACATATAGTGATCTAATGACAAATCTTGTTTGTTTTTTTGTGCTACTTTTTTCCATGGCGACGCTGGATACACAGAAGTTTGAAAGTGCAGCAACTTCCATCAGAACCTCTTTTGCGGGCAGTATAAGTAGTGGTGATAGCTTAATGCAAAATGCAGGTAAAAGAATACTGACGGTAAATTTTGTTAATCCTGATGATACTGGAGATAAAATACTTGACAATGAACGCTATATAGAAAATGCTGAGGATATTATTATTGATGACAAGGAAAGTATTAAAGCAGAAAAGCTTTCAGCTGCTAAAATACAGATAGAAAAGGACTTTGAAGAGCTGGGTATAATGGATTTAGTAGATGTTATTGAAGAGAATAATTTTCTTATTATAAGATTAAATTCCAAAGTCCTGTTTGAACCAGGAAGTGCAGAGATTTTGGAAGAAGGTAAAAACACACTTACAGTTTTACTGGATTCGCTTAGGACCCTAGACAATGATATTATAGTTGAAGGACATACCGATAATATACCAATTAAGACAGCACTATTTCCTTCAAACTGGGAGTTGTCCACAAGAAGAGCAACTAATGTAGTAGTGCATTTAGTAGATGTCCTTGGCATAGAGCCGTCAAGGCTAACAGCCTCCGGTTGTGGCGAATTTCAGCCCATAGGTGATAATAGTACTAACGAAGGGCGTAACAAAAATAGAAGAATCGAGTTTATTATTGCTAAATAAGCAAAAAGTCATTTGATATTATTCACAAATGCATCAAAATATGAACCCTTTCAAATGGGGGGCTTCTTTTATATAAGTGGGCATTTTATGTTGTTATTTATTTTGAGTTCAGTTGTACAAGAACCATATATTGCATAGCTTTCCTTTATGATACTTACATCCTAAAAGACTTATATAATCAAGAGGGTCTTTTATTTTTTGGGGAAATAATATAGAATCAGTAAAACTATTCTTGGGATTATTTCCGTTAGGCATTGAGAGGGTTGTTTATGGAAAGAACAGTGGTTGTTGATGTTATGGAAAGTAAAATTAAACATGAAATTGACGAAGTTTTAAAACCCTTGGAATTGAAAGTTGAGAAAATAAACTTTGATTATAAAGAAAGGCTTTTGTTAACCATTAATCTTGAAACAATTCCTTTTGTTTAAGCTATCATATAGGGCGCTTCGCAATGTAAATCACATTGTGTATTTAAAACCACAAACGTGAGTATATGTATGGCACAAAGGCGCATTTATGATGCGCCAATGCCGGCAATAAGGTATCAGGGGGATCCCTTTCCTTATCACAAAGGAGCTTCAACTCCTAAAGGTTAATTGCGGGAATGTGTGAGAAACCGGATATTTACTCATTTACAGGAGCTTCCCTGAACAAAAGACTGATACTATAAATTCCGGCTATTCCTACTAGTGAATAAATAATTCGGCTGGCTAATGCATCGACACCACCGAAAATGCTGGCCACTAAATCAAATCTAAAAAGCCCGACCATCAGCCAGTTTAATGCTCCCACAATCATGAGTAGGACTGCTAATCTGTCAATAGGTGTTCTCATAATGACAACTCCTTTACTAGAGTGTAAGGGTTCTGCGCTGTTTAACAGCCGGAAACCTTTTTGATCCTATCATCGTAAGAAAAATACTATTATATAGGATCTTGCATTTAGTATGACCTTCATTGTATTAAAAATACCAGGTAACATTTATATAGAACAATTTTTTTTAAATTCAAAGCTTATTATCTCCTAATTTACACAAATATAATATGAAAACCGTATAAATTGACCCTTTTTGAAAAAAGCTATAAAAACTAATGTACAATATATTGTGGATATGAATGAGAGTTTGCTTGCAGCAAATATTTATTAGGGTTAGCTCGTGAAAGTCTTTTGTTACTATTCGCAGGTAACCAGAGAGATATAGCTGTGCAATATAAGGAAAACAATAGTGGAATGCAGCTTACCCATCTCGGGGGCATGCTTCGGGTGATTTGTTTCCTTTGCAGCAAAAGCACTAAATCTAACGCAACGCCTTAAATCGTGCGATGCTTTTAGTGAGTGGTCAAAGGCTCATGGGTCGCTCATTATCACGTTTTATATGTAGAGTAGTCAGCATGGGCTACGAAGCATTACCGCTGGCGTCAACAAAAGCACCCGAATCTCCCCCTACTTATTTTGAGATATAGCTGTGCAA
>DASRMZ010000167.1:0-3485 GCA_035647675.1 Thermoclostridium sp.
TTAAAGAAGCTGAAAAAGCATGACAACATGCAGGTTCTCTCTCTTATTGCCATAGGTTTAGGAGTTGGTGCATCAAACGCATTAGGACTATCACCACTGTTGACCAATATTATGATTGGTACAACTTTAGTGAATCTTTTCCCTAAGCCAGATAAAGTCTTTAATTCAGTAAATAATTTTGTTTCTGTATTCTATATACTATTTTTCACCCTAGCTGGTGCGACACTTGATTTGAGTGTGTTAAAGAGTATCGGCGTAATTGGAATGGCATATGTATTTGCTCGTGGGGTAGGAAAGTATTTAGGAAGCTATTTGGGTTGTCGATATGTAAAAGCAGATGAGGCAGTAACTAATTATTTAGGTTTGTCATTACTTCCCCAAGGTGGTATTTCGATTGGGCTGTCTGTTTTAGTAAGACAACAACTACCGCAGTACGCTACCTCTATTACAACCATTATAATGTTCAGTATCTTAATATACGAAACTTTGGGTCCCGTTTTTGCAAAAATTGCTATTGAAAAAGCTGGGGAGATAAATGGATTAGACAATAAAAATGCCGGGTAGATATATAAAGGGAAAAGGGGTATCGTTAGTGCAGGCGATACATATATTCATGAAGGGAGCGAAAGTTTATGAAAGTTTTGTTCATCGTGTTAAACAATACAGAATACCTTGAGGAGGTATTGGCACTATTAGTAGAAAACGATGTAAGAGGAGCGACTATTTTGGAAAGTCAAGGTATGGCAAGTTCTATTGTGAATAATGATATCACAGACATACCGCTATTCGGGTCATTAAAAACCTTACTAAAAGACCGTCACCCATATAATAAAACCATTTTTTCAGTAATAAATAATCAAGAAAAATTGCATAAGGTGGTTGAAGCAATACAACATTTGCTGAAGGATGAAAAGAAACAAGATGGTTGTTTTATATTTACTATTCCTGTTGGAGAATGCTTTTGCTAGAGGACAACCATTTACACTCCAAATACCTAAAGGTAATAATATAAGTTTAAGCTAATTTCGAGGAGGTGCAAGGTGCATGTTGATTGTATATGAATCCAAAACGGGTTTTGCAAAAAGATATGCTGAAATGCTGGCCGCAAACATGGGGTTTAAGGTTCTTCCTGCTAAAGAGATTTCAAAAGTTAATCAAAATGAAGAGATCATTTTTCTTGGATGGATTAAAGTTTGAAAGGTTCAGGGTCTGAAGAAGCTGCAAAAATATAATATTAAAGCCGTTTGTGGATCGGGCACTGCGAGAACTGCTGAGCCTGATGAAGAAACAATAATTTCAAGGAATAAGATTGAAGGCATACCATTTTTCTACCTTCGAGGTGGATGCCATCCATTAAAAGAGCTAAAAGGTATGGATAAAATCCTATTGTCCATGTTTGTTAAGATGCTTAAGAGCCGCAAAGATAAAGATGAGGAGCTTGAGGAGTCCATTTCCATTATTGACTTTCATCATTTTCTACGTTAAAATAAAAAAGCATTTAATGAGAGAATCGTGTTTGAAATGTGTTGGGATATGTGGAAGTCATGTAGCGAAAAACCTTGAATTTATGCGGTTTCTACTGCCCTTGGAGTTCGAGTAGACATGCATTTTTGAGCTGTTCTATCTGAGGCACTTTAGGTAATTTAATAATTTGGAGAGTTGTCCGAGCGGCTGAAGGAGCTGGTCTCGAAAACCAGTGTACCGAAAGGTATCTAGGGTTCAAATCCCTAACTCTCCGCCATGAAGCTGTTAATTCTAAAGATTAACAGCTTCTACCTTTTTAAGCGGCAAAGATTTTTTAATAATCTTTGCGGTTTTTTTCTTGGACTGATATTCCAGATGTCCATACTTATATACTAACACGACTTGCACTCCCTCCTTAAATCCTAAACAGTTATCAAGTAAAGCTATCGCCATCTTGTTATAAAAACATTATTTGAACTTCAGTATAATATTTACAGCCCCTAACACCAGCAAGTGCGCCGGATAATAAGCGTAGAAGAAATATTTTAAGTTAACTCCTTTTTTGTTATTATAAAAATAAATAAGTGGAGCAACGGCACAAGCAGCAAAAGCGCTTTTTACATCAACAAAACCAAATGGTCTAAACAAACAGTACATCACAAAAGCCCATATACATACCCCAATCATCTGTAAAATACGCTTTTTTCTTAATGCGTAGAACAAGAGGATCAAAGTGACCCCTTTAATGCCATAATCACTTCTTGTTCCGTATAAAAGCAAAGCTCCGGCAAACGAGCCGAAAAGAAAAGTATACTTCCACCACTTGAATTTTGGCCTTACGAAAAAACTTTCATAACAATAAATTGCAAACATTCCAAGTGCCATTGTATACAGCACATTTAAGGTGTCAGTTAATATCCAAACATAGTTAATTTTTAATAAAATACAAGGCAGAAAAGCGGCTATACCAACCCACAGCATTGATGCATGAGGTTTCCTGTTTAATATAAAATACCAATAAACCGCCAACATCAAGGCTGTTGATAAGGCATATATCAATACAGGTATAGATAAGACATTTGTTATGTATTGTATTTTTGCACTTGTATCAATAGACATTCTATTCGGTGGATAAAATGTAAGCGAATAAGGAATTTGAGAAATCACCGCAAACAAGACTAAGTTAGAAAAATACTTTATTCGGTCTTTAGAGTGTTCCCAGCCATTTGCTATAAGGAAAGCGAATATCGGAAACGCAATGCGTCCCAAATACCTCATATACGTTGCCTGGCTGTGAGAAATAATATCCCAACCCTGCCAACCTAAGACGGAAGAAAGGTGGTCTAATGTCATTGTAATTATAGCTATAATTTTCAATATAAAAACAGTCATTAGTCTATTGGCGCCTCCTTTATTTATAAAATGAATAATGTGTCTTAACTCCAAATACAGAGTATATTCATAGTCTTAACTCACAAAAAATCTAATGCTAATTGACAACTGTACCACCCCATTCTTTCAGTATTTTCAAATTATCACTGTTTCGCCTGGTTTTGTGGTCATTAGATTATAGAGTTTGGTGTTGCGTGGAAATTTGTCGGTAAAGGGTACAAGAGAACTGCCCACCTTAATCAGCCCGTTTTCCGCATCCACATTTGTAATGTAGGAAAGCTGGAGGTCAGAAATATTCAAAAGCTTGGCAAGCTCAATGCGGTCGGTGCTGGCTTGGTTGAGCATGACGATAAACTCGCTGTTGGCCAGCATAGTACGGGCTGTATGACTCTGCAAAAGATCGTCCACATTCTGCGTGATACCGGTACAAAAAGCGCCATACTTTCTGACACGTTTCCAGAGTGTAAACAGAAAATTGGCGCTGTATTCATGCTGAAATAGAAGATAGATCTCATCAATGATGATAAAGGTGTTTTTGCCTTTAGCCCTGTTCTGTGTGATGCGGTTTAAGATACTGTCCAGCACTACCAGCATCCCAATGGGCAGAAGCTGCTTACCCAGGTCAAGAA
>DASRMZ010000168.1:0-9572 GCA_035647675.1 Thermoclostridium sp.
CATTTCTATATTTCAAACTTGCCGGACCTGTTATCCCCGGTTTAAGCAACAACATTTTCCTATCATCACCTTGTAATGTATCTGCATAGCCCGGAACATCGGGACGAGGCCCAACAAAACTCATGTCACCAATTAGAACGTTCCAAAGTTCGGGCAACTCATCAAGCTTATACCTTCTTAATTTCTCCCCCAAAGGCGTAATCCTGCTTTCCCCTTTAACAGATATGGAAGAACCGGCATGGTCTACCAGCATAGATCTAAATTTGTACATAGTAAACAGTTTCCCCTGCTGACCAACCCGCTGTTGTTTAAAAATAACAGGACCTCCCGGCATTTTAATCTTTATTAAAAATGCAATAACAAGAAATACAGGCCATAAAACTATCAGACCTATCAAAGAAACAGTGAAGTCAAATAAGCGTTTGGAATAATTCTTATACATGGATTTAGTTAGCCTTTAAATACATCGATACATTCAATATCTTACGCGTCCTTAAGCGAATAGAAGCCTCGAATCAGGAAGGTTGATAAAACCATACTATCAAATCTTCTGTAGCAGCAAATTATAATTCAGGTTAGTAATTCCTTTTTTCCTATTACAGGTTTTTTGGAGTATTGGGTTTATAGAATAATGAGTTGATTTCATATCTTAACTACGGGAACATTATCCCATTCTATTCTTTTAGTTGCTGCTTCTATATTAACAAATTCAAAATCATTTAAAAGTTTCAAGAATTTATTCCAAGAGCCATTTATACCGTAGTAATTCTTGAAATAACGCAAGTTTAATTTGCGAGATTGTTCTATATCAAAATCTCTGAGGTGGAAATATGTCATATTGTAATCTCGTGCCAAAATCATCTTTTTTATTTTGAAGTAAGGGAGAAGCCTAAAGTAGCCACCCCCTGAATAAGCAATTCTTTTTCCTAATACTTTGCTAACACCTATAGGAAGTTCCTTAATTCTAATCCCATTGTATTCGATAATGCAAGGTGCATCTTGTAAAATATCAGGGAAGCCACCAAAATCACGGTCAGCAGGAAATATTGAACAATCATATTCAATTCCAAATTGATGTAGAACCTCAAAAGCCCACTTATTTTTCTCTGTTATTGAGAAGGCAGGTGCACGGTAACAGACAACTTTTTTTCCAATTATTTCTTCAATGGAAAAAATTGCCTTATTTGTATCTTTAAAAAAATCTGCTCTGTTAAAATTGGTAAGCCATTGATGGATATCTGAATGACACCCTATCTGATGTCCAGCATTTGCAATTTTTTTCAAAATATGAGGATGGCTTCTTGCAATTGCACCAAGAACAAAAAAAGTTGCTAGATATTTTTTATGCTCCAACAAATTCAACAATTGGTCGAGATAACCTTCAAGACGACTACTGCTCTTTATGTCTATTGTTCCACTACCAGTACCATAGGTGTACCATTCTTCTATATCAAAAGTTAAAATGTTCATTATCAAGAATTGTTATTTGACCTTTCTGGGATATGTTTGACTACTCTTGCAGGTCTTCCTACTGCAATAGTCCAGGGAGGGATATCTTTGGTCACCAACGAAAATGCACCGACTATTGCACCTTCACCAATTGTTACACCAGGCATAATCATAGAACGATGTCCTAATAATGCACCTTTTTTCAGATGAACTACTTCCCGTTTATACCCAAGTTTTGCATAGTCGCCACCAATAAAATAATTGTCTAAATTTCGCTGATGACATAAAAGCGTACACTCACCGGCAATATGAACACCATCTTCCAGAACTATCAAATCTGCATGACCGGAATCTATATATACTCTATCTCCAATAAAAACTCCTTTCCCAACCTGTGCACCCATCTTTCGAAATATCCACGGACGTAACTTTCTGGGCAATATTGGAGATAATATCCAAGACTCCTTTACAAATTTTACTAAGAACCCATTCCGGTACGTCTTTAGCACCTTTTTTATTACTTGCCAAAGAGAAACTTGCCCGTATTCTTGTTCTGAATAATTGAAGCCCAAAAATCGTAAAAATCTATATGTTCTGCTCAGCTTTTGCATTGGAGATCTGCTTTAGTATTACGTTGTATGCTATTTCTGAAGTCAAATTTTCTGTGTAAAAATGTAAAGCGTTTTGTCCTGCCTTTATTCTCATTTCTTTCGATGTGACTAATTGATCAAATTTTTGAATATCAGCTTTTTCAAAATCCCCTCCAACTATCCAATATCCAGCTCCTGCATCTTCAATAATCTGTCCATAATCATTATTTGGATTTATCATGGCAAAAATTGGTATTCCTAAGGCCATGTAGGAAACCGCCTTAGAAGGACAGGTTGGCACATTGTATTTTTCATTTATTGATATAAGACCAATATCAACACTTTCAACCAATTGCAAGTACTCGTTACGGGGCATAAAATCTAAAAAAATCACATTATCCAGTTCTGATTCATCAACTAAACGCATTAACTCTTCTTTCATAACTCCTTTGCCAATTACAAGAAAACATAACGAAGGATTGTTCTTATAATATTTAGCAAGATTATAAAGATTCTCTATCCGTTGGCCATAACCTATATTGCCCCCAAAAAGAGCAATAATTTTACCCTCTAAACCTAATTTCAATCTAACGTCTACAGCTGTTTCAGCCTCTTTACCCCCTTCTGCACCAGCATTTTTCTCTTTGACTTTAGCTTTTTGCCAGTTGTACAGCAAGACTAATTTTTTGCCATCTAAAGCAGGATAATTGCTCTTAATATAATTGATATTACCTTTAGACATGCACCCTATTAATTCTGCTATATCGTATCCCTTCCTCGCACGTTTTTCCAAATAATTGTACATTAGTTTATTTTTGAGTAAACCAATACTCGCAGCACTTTGAGGATGTATATCCCTAAGAATCAGATAAAATTTAGCACCACTTTTCTTTTTAACATAGGAAACAAAACTCACTAATGTAATAGGCGGGGTTGGAAGAAATATCCAATCAAAATGCTTATTTGCCAAATAATGTTTGTAGGCTTTTTTAAAGTTATAGGGCAAAAGTGCATAAGCAACTCCTTTCCACAATAAATTTCTTACATTTTGTGTTTGAGGTGTTTTAACTCTAACTATATCTACTCCATTTTCTTTACTAACAACTTCTTTATTGTTATCCCAAATGGACATTACCGTTACCTGATGACCATGATCTCTAAATTCGGTGATTAAGTCATAGTACATATTGGCAACTGTTCCACTTTCATCGGGCAGATTAAGTGTTAGAAATAAAATATTCATCTTATAATTTTTTTATTACAGTCTTTCCACCTATTCTTTTTAATGCTCGTCCCGAAAACACAAATCTATCATTAATTTCACTAGCTATATATTCCGGGAATTGAATGCTCCCAAATTGAAAAACAGATGCATCCCACCTATCTTTCTTATACTGAGCTATTTTATGCCAATCTTTACCTTTATTTTTTGATATGTAAAGATTTGAGTACTCTTCAGTATTAATCTTGGAAGGCTCAATAGTTGACGACAAATATACAAAGTCTCCCACCTGGCCTGCATAAATACAGCTGCCATTAATTTCACATAGATCTTCTATCTGTAAAGTTGCCCTGTCAATTTTCTTTATCTTATTTTTTATGTACTGAGAATCTGTAGCATAAATAATATGATGCTTAAAGAAAGCCAAGTTACAAGTTCTGAATTTCTGTTCACCATTAAAAACCCTTTTGAAAGTTTTAAATTCATTCTCTGTATAGCCTATTATAATTTCATCCTTCCTATCTCCAGTAACAACCCAAATATAATTAGTGTACGGGTCATAAAAAACACCATGTATATGGTTGATACTTCCTTTAGGAAAGGTGTAAACTATATCCCAGCTTCTACCAAAATCATCAGATTTATAGATGTGAACCTCATTTTTTTCAACATTTGAAAAATATTCTCCAAAGTAGATCTTGTTTCCTGGTGTAATGCACACATTCAAAGGTCTTGATCCCCTGGTTATATTAAAGCATTTTTTAAAAATTTTACTCTCTCTTTCTCTTTTAAAAATTCCTTTTTTAGCAATGAGTAAATCAGAATCATTGGAAAGATAGTACAATCTAGTTATTTCTGCCCTAAAAAACCGTTTTACAAGTGGGAGTTTTGCCAGAAATCCAAAGGTATAATCATCTACTTTATAGAGTTTCTTTAGCCTTTTATCCTGAAAACAATATTTATAAATATGGTAACCACGCGCACCTAAAATAAAATCGTCATGAACAGAAAGAGCTTTGAACTTTTTTATAATAGTGTCTTCGTGCATGTTTTATTCACTCCAAACTACTCTCCTAACATAATCTACATAGCTCAATATTATCCGCACCACCTTATCGCTCACATTGGGCATACTGTAATCAGATACCAATCTAAAATTACGATCAGGACCTACTTTCTGGTACTGCAATTGAACTAATCCTTGTAAAATCCGTTCAGGCCTCAGACCTACCATCATGACCGAGGCTTCTTCCATGGCTTCAGGACGTTCGTGGGCTTCCCGGATGTTCAGTGCGCGGAAGTTCAGGATGGAGCTTTCTTCACTTATGGTTCCGCTGTCAGAAAGAACGGCAAAAGAATTTACCTGCAACGCATTATAATCGGTAAAGCCCAAGGGTTTTAAAAATTGAACCAATGAATTTACCGTCACCTTTTTTTCTTCCAGCATCTTTCGGGTACGTGGATGGGTGCTTACAATGACCTGATAGCCATATTTTTCAGCAATAGTATTTAAGGTTTCAATCAAACCTGAAAAATTCTTTGGGTCGTTGATGTTTTCTTCCCTGTGTGAGGATACTACAAAGTACTCGCCCTTTTTAAGATTAAACCTATCCAGTACATCAGATTTCTCAATGGCTGATAGGTACTTTGTCAGCACTTCAAACATGGGGCTGCCAGTCTTAATAATTCTGTCGGCAGGTAAGCCTTCTCGCAATAAATATTCACGTGCTATACTGCTGTAGGTTAGATTGATATCTGCAATATGATCCACAATTTTACGGTTACTCTCTTCCGGTACACGTTGGTCAAAACAGCGGTTGCCTGCTTCCATATGAAAGATAGGAATATGACGTTTTTTAGCAGCAATGGCGCATAAACAAGAATTGGTATCACCTAGCACCAAAAAGGCGTCGGGTTGCACTTGCTCCAACACCGGATCAATTTTAATAAGAATCTGTCCTGCTGTTTCTGTAGCGTTTTTACCTGCCGCTTCTAAAAAGAAATCGGGCTTACGAAGCCCTAAATCTTCAAAGAATATTTCGTTTAACTCGTAGTCATAATTTTGACCTGTATGTACCAACGTGTGTTCAACTGCTTCCGATGCATCCAGTTTTTGTAACACACAAGCAAGTCGAATAATCTCCGGCCTTGTACCCACTACGGTCATTACTTTTAATTTTTTCATATTTCTACTTTTTCAAAATACGTATCGGGGTTGTTGGGATCAAATGGTTCATTGGCCCACATTATGGTAACCATGTCTGTATTTCCCAAGTTCTCTATGTTGTGGGTATATCCAACGGGGATATCTACTACCTCTAATTTATCACCGGAGACAAAATATTCTATTATTTCTCCTTCATCAATAATCTTTCTAAATCTGATAACACCTTTGCCGCTTACCACCATGAACTTCTCATTCTTGGTATGATGCCAGTGCTCTCCTTTAGTAATCCCCGGTTTGGAGATATTCACAGAAACCTGGCCTCGTTCCGGGCTTTTCAAAAACTCTGTAAATGAACCGCGCTGATCTGTATGCATCGTAAGAGGGTAAGAAAAGGAACCTGTTGGAAGATAGCTTAGATACGTTGAGTATAGTTTTTTGACTAAAGGGTCTGCCAGATCAGGTACATACAAGTTCTCACGGCTCTCTTTAAAAGAGTAGAGCAATTCCACTATTTGTCCTAATTCAACCTGATGCTCTACAGGTACTTTACAGTACTTTCCGTCACGGTTAGGAGTACCACTAAGCGCACTCACCAACTCATTTACCACATCGTCTATATAAACAAGGTTCATGACCACTTTTGGGTCGTTTAGATAAATAGGTAATCCGTCAGCAATGTTGTGACAAAAAGTAGCTACAGCACTGTTGTAGTTGGGGCGGCACCATTTCCCAAACACATTTGGGAAACGATAAACAAATACAGGAGCACCTGTACGTTTAGAATAATCAAATAGCAAATCCTCCCCGGCTTTCTTTGAAATACCGTAAGGATTATCTAATGTTGCTTGGATAGACGAAGAAATCATCACAGGACACTTATTCTCGGCCTGTTCCAAAGCATCCAGTAGCATAGAGGTAAACCCAAAATTTCCCTTCATAAACTCCCCTACCTCTTTTGGTCGGTTTACTCCTGCTAAATGAAAAACAAAATCTGCTTTCACGCAGTAATCAACCAGCAAAGCAGGGTCTGTATCAATATCATAAGGCAGTACAACTAACCCTTTTAAAGATTCGTACCCTTTAGCTTTACCTTCCGATATGTTGTTTAGTTGGGCAATTAAATTTTTCCCAACAAACCCTTTTGCTCCCGTAATAAGAACATTCATTACAATTCTAAATCTAATTTTAACAACAGTTCCTTCATTTCCGTTATCGTCAGTTGACGGGTATTATGGGAATGGTAGTCTTCAATAACAGAGAGCTCTTGTTGCCCTTCTACAAAGAATTTATCATAGTTAAGGTCACGGTTATCAGACGGTATGCGATAATAATTTCCTAAATCTATGGCTTTAATCATCTCTTCACGGGTGACTAGGGTTTCATAAAGCTTTTCTCCATGGCGTGTACCAATAACTTTTACCTCACTATTAGATTTATAGAGTTTTTTGAGTGCTTGTGCCAAAACTGCAAGAGTAGCAGCCGGGGCCTTTTGCACAAAAAGATCACCGTTTTTCCCATGTTCAAAGGCATAAAAAACCAAATCCACAGCATCATCCAAAGTCATCATATAGCGGGTCATGGCAGGGTCGGTAATGGTAATGGGTTTGCCAGCTTTTATCTGTTCAATCCATAGCGGAATAACCGAGCCTCTACTTGCCATTACATTGCCATAGCGAGTACAGCAAATCGTTGTATTACCGTTCTCACCCAAATGACGTCCCTTAGCAATAGCGACCTTTTCCATCATGGCCTTACTTATGCCCATGGCGTTAATAGGATATGCTGCTTTGTCAGTACTGAGTACCACAACATTTTTCACACCTTGCTGAATGGCTGAATCAAGTACATTCTCTGTACCAATCACATTGGTACGTACCGCTTGCATAGGAAAAAATTCACAAGAGGGAACTTGTTTCAGAGCAGCCGCGTGAAACACATAGTCTACCCCAGTCATAGCACCATCTACTGAACGTTTATCCCGTACATCCCCAATGTAAAACTTAACCTTAGGGTTTTGAATGGCATGACGCATGTCGTCCTGTTTCTTTTCATCACGTGAGAAAATGCGGATTTCACTAAACTGAGGGTCTTTTAAGAACCGTCGAAGCACAGCGTTGCCAAAAGAGCCGGTGCCACCAGTGATGAGGAGTGTCTTATCTGTGTACAAATACATAAATTATTATTTATAAATATCTTCAATATCGCCCTTGTTAAATACTTGGCACTTACCATTAATCGTATAGTCAGTAATTGGAATGTTTTTTGAGTCAAAATAATTTCGTGCATGTGTATAAGCCAATTCGGAACCTTCCAAATCAGGTAGCCCCCAATATGAATTTTTGAAATAATTCGGATCAAAATGATCTGTATCGTCTCCTTCATATTTTTCGATTGAGGATTTACCTGAATAATTACGAAAGAAATGATCAACCCCTACAATATTCACACTCTTTGCATGTAAAAAAGCTGCTGTTTGCAAAGCTGTGTATGTTACGGTTGCACCTAGTATACTCATACTGTTGTTAATATCATCTTTGAATTCTATTGACTCATGACTGTTAACAATAAGAACATTTTTTCTTTTTCTTATTCCAACATACAATGCTTTTGGTGGCAGTATTAAAATGATTTTTGTTGTATTAAAGAATTTTCTATTTTGATATAAAACCAGACCATTAACACAAGTAATAATTGTAGGACGCCAATCAGTTTTATCAAAAAGAAGATTTATTTTATTCATACCAATTGAAACCATCCTTATTTTCTCTAAATCCGTCTGATTTAAACTTGGACCATTACCAACAATTAAAATATCTTTATCTTTATATACATCAAGAAGCTCCCAACGATTAAACGGTTTAACAATCCAATATATAATTTTGTCTATTACAATTCTTATATTGTATGATACGTTTACAATATATGTTCTCCAATTTCTCATAAGAGTAAAATATTACGTTGTATTAATTCTTTAAGATTGTTAATAGCTGCACATCCTTGTCTTGCAACGCTCTCATATGTTCTTGAACCAATATGAGGAGTGATGAAAACATTTTCATACGTAGTTAGCTCATCATTTGGACTCATTGGTTCTTTCCACATTACATCAGTAAGATATCCTGAGATTATCCCTTTATCTAATGCTTTTATCAGTGCAGATTTATCAATAATATTTGCTCGTGAAGTATTTACTATAAGTGGTCGGTTTTTCATGTTAGCAAATAGATTATCATTAAAAGCATGCTTAGTATTGTGTGTCAAAGGAGCATGTATTGTAATAATATCTGATCCATTGACTAATTCCAATAGATTATTTGCTACCAATAAGGAGTGGTTCTTTATAAAATCAATATCCGGAAAAAGATCATGGACCGTAACTGACATCCCAAATGCTTTTGCTCGCAATGCAACCTCTTTTCCTATCCTACCCAATCCATAAATTGAAATGTTTTTATTAAAAACTTCTCTTCCTGTAATACGTTTCCACTCGCCTCGTTTTGTATACTCAATTTCTTTTACATAAGATCTATAAAAAGCTAAAATATGCGTAAAAGTATGCTCTGCAACCGTTATGTGATTTGTCCCGGGTGTATTTACAACCATTATTCCTAAATCTTGGGCTGCCGCTAAATCAATTTGATCTAAACCAATACCATATTTTGATAAAAACCTCAAACCTCCTTTTCGTCCCTTAGTAAGCACTTTTCTAGTATAATGATCATCACCACATATCACAGCATTGTAATTTCCAATGATTGGAAATAAGTCATCTTCTTTAATGGGCCCTCTCAGATAATCAACAACCCAATTTTGTTGCTTAATTAAATCATGATGAACACCAGGTGTATCAATAAAAGAAGACGATGTAAGTAGCACCCTCATAAAAATCTCTTAAAGCTTACTGATTTCATTAAATATTGAATCAAATGTTGTAAAATCATTTATTGAGAATGAATCATAGTTTTCAAACAACTCTCGGTTATCAGGATGTCTACGAAGAATAAAATAAAGGCCTCTGCATTTAGCAGCTTCAAAGTCACTTAGTGCATCTCCTATAAAAATCATCTCCTTTGGATGGTAACCATATGTATTAATAATTTCATCAGTTAGCTGCTTTTTATCTTTTGGAGACCCATAAATATTT
>DASRMZ010000169.1:0-10289 GCA_035647675.1 Thermoclostridium sp.
CCACAATATACTAATTGTAATTAGTTTGGTAATATGTCATTGGAGGATTGATTATATGAAAATAGCTATTATTGGTGCGGGAGCGACAGGTCTTACCGCTGGTTGGAAATTGTCCGAGAAAGGTCATAGTGTTACCGTTTATGAAAAGTCAGATAAATTAGGTGGCTTAGCCGCAGCCATCCCTATAGGCGATGATTTACTGGATATATACTATCACCACATTTTCACGAACGATACCATTATTATTGATGCAGTAAAGGAGCTTGGTCTAGAAAATGAGCTAAAATGGTATGAGCCATCGAATGTAATTTATATAAACAATAAAATATACCCCTTTACATCCCCTATGGATCTTTTAATGTTTAAACCCTTGTCATTTATAAGCAGGGTTCGAATGGGAATGATGGTATTAAAGGCTTGGTTTATAAAGGACTACCTTGCTATTGAAAACACAACGGCAAAGGAATGGATTATTAGAAATGCTGGGGATGAAAGCTATAACTGTGTATGGGAACCCCTTTTAAATTCAAAGTTTGACATTGATAGTGATAAAATTGCCGCAACCTGGATATGGAATAAATTTAAGCTTAGAGGCTCAAGTAGAGGAAAAAACATAAACAAGGAGCTTTTAGGGTACATGAATGGGAGTTTTGCGAAAATATATACAGCTATGGCTGAAAGAATTATTGCTAATAAAGGTGAAGTTCGGCTTAATGATGGCGTTACAGAAATATCTAAAGCCAATAATAGGTTTATAATCAAAAGTGCTTCCGGTACTGAGGATTACGACAATATCATCTTCACAGCCTCCCCTGAAAAGCTATCCTATGTTATAAAGGGCATGGGTCAACATTACCTAGACCAGCTTAGAAAAATTAAATACAAAGCAAACATTTGCGCTATTCTTGAGCTTTCTGAAAGCCTGTCCCAAAATTACTGGATGACTGTAGCCGACAAAGATATACCCTTCGTCTTGGTCATAGAGCATACAAAATTGATTAAGGAGCACAATTATAATTCACATATAGTTTATCTTTCAAGATATCTAGATACAACAAATGAGCTTTATACTGAGGATGATGAGAAAATAAAAGAATTATTTATTGAAGGGCTTAAAAAGGTTTTCCCCGATTTCAAAGACGAATGGATTAGGAATATTCATATTAACAAAACAAAGGATTCACAGCCTGTGGTAAGCACTGGTTACTCCAAGCTCATACCTGATATTATAACTCCTATGGAAGGCTTGTACTTAACTTCCATGTCACAAATATATCCTGAGGATCGTGGGCAGAATTATGCTATACGCAGTGGTCTGGAAATAAGTGAGCACTTTGAAGTCAAATAAATGACTGATAAATATTTAGACCTAGGTTTATGGTATCAAAACCAAAAGTGAATTATGAAAGGGAGATATTATGAGTGTTTTATGTTCTATTGTTGTTCCAATGTATAATGAAGAGGAAGTCGTCCAGGTGACATATCAGCGCCTTACAGATATCATGGAGAAAAGCAAATTCAGTTATGAAATAATATTTGTAAATGATGGTTCCAGAGATAAAACTGCCGAGCTATTAAATGAAATATGTGATAGAGATAAACGTGTTAAACTATTGGATTTTTCTCGAAATTTCGGGCACCAAATTGCTATAACTGCGGGTATGGACTATACCAGTGGTCAATGTATAGTTGTTATTGATGGAGACCTACAAGACCCACCAGAGCTTATTCCCTCCATGATAGAAAAATGGAAGGACGGATATGATGTTGTATACGGAAAGAGAATATCTCGTCAAGGAGAAAGCATATTAAAAAAGTTTACTGCAGCCATATACTATCGGCTTTTAAAAAGCATGACCGATGTCAACATACCTGTTGATACAGGCGATTTTAGATTAATTGATAGAAAGGTATGTGACGCACTTAAAGAGGTAAAAGAGCGAAACAGATATGTTAGAGGTCTTATAAGCTGGCTTGGCTTTAAACAAACTGCTATTGAATTTGAAAGACAAGAACGCTTTGCCGGTGAGACTAAATACCCACTAAGAAAAATGCTAAAATTAGCTTTCGATGGAATTACTACATTCTCTTACAAGCCATTAAAGTTAGCCTCTTACCTTGGTACATTAATATCAGCGGGAAGTTTTATATACTTTATTTTTGTAATTATTCAGCGTATGTTTTTTCCAGAGACAGTGCAGCCCGGTTGGGCTTCAACCCTTGCAGTTAGCTTGTTTTTTAATGGTATTACTTTGTTGATGCTTGGAATTATGGGCGAATATGTAGGACGTATTTATGATGAGGTTAAAGCAAGACCCTTGTATGTCATAAGAGATACCAAAAACATAAACAATGACAAGACTAAAGATACAGAATAATGGTTTTGCTATAATCATGCAATTAAAATAAGTATTACAATACTAAAAGTAAGTTTCGGTAGATTGAATGCCGCTTTTCAAAATTAATCCACGTAGGAATTTATTATACATAGCTGGGCATTTTAGATTTTTGAGATAAATACTACGTTTTAGTTTTGATACATTCTTTGTATAATCTTTGTGATATCCACCAATCCCCTCATTCAAAGCATTGCCCAGGTAATAAGCGCTTTGCATGGCAAAGCTTATACCTTCTGCCGAGCTTGGACTAATAAAACCTGCTGCCTCGCCCACTAAAGCACAGTATTTATCGCCTGTAATAATTGATGAAGTGTGGCGGGGTCTGTATATAAAAGCTCCCTCGCGTGTTATTTTCTTACCGTATGTCAACCCTCTATCCCTAAGTTTCATTTTTAGCATTTTAAATCGATCCAGTGCTAGATTATTCTTCCTTAGGGCAGAACCAATCATCAAGACATTTCCTTTCGTTATTGTCCAAGAATAAAAATCTGTAATAGTTGAATCAAAGATAGCACCATACCAAGGTAATTGTGTTTCGGTTTCAAACCATTCCTGTATTGCTACATAATTGTCAGGTGTTTTTTTATCTGGAAACAAACTCTTCCTTACCATTGAATTTCCACCGTCAGCACCAATAATAAGTCTAGTGTTTTCTTCGTATGTTTTACCGTTATGTGTTAAAGTGAACTGTACACCATTTGGGGTCTCTTTACATGATTTAAATGTACAACCAAGTGCTAAATCCACAGTGTTAGGTACATTAGAAATAAGCCACTGTTCAAATGCAAGGCGATCCATATTAAAATAAAACCGTTGATAGTATCGTTCAATTTGATTATCAAAATCCATTGTCCTAACTAAAAAAAGTTGGGGATCTACTAAAAGCGAAGTAGGTACTGTCATTCCTAAAGAGCCTAACATTTTTTGTGCATCTGGCGCCAATAAGCCACCACAGCATTTTGAATTGTAGTTATTTGTGGTAACATCCCTTTTATCAAGAAGTAAAACTTTATATCCTCTATCTAAGATTCGTGCTAAAGTGCATCCGGCAGGACCGGCTCCAATGATGACTATATCATATGACATTAAAATAACCTCACTAAATAAACAAAATCAAATTACCACAATTGGTGACGGTTGCTAAAGAACAATTCTCTATGCATTAATCTTTAAAATATCTATCTACATAGAATATTAAAAAAAATACGATGTGTTGTTCAACACATCGTATTTGGTGGGAGAAGGTGGATTCGAACCACCGAAGCTATCAGCAACAGATTTACAGTCTGCCCCCTTTGGCCGCTCGGGAACTCTCCCATATTCTTCAATCGCCGCGAAGCGAACAATTAATATAATACATTAGCATTCTAGCTTTGTCAATATCGAATTGAAGAAATATAAAAATTCCTGTCTAACTCTGTTACTATTCACAGCTATATCTCAAAATAAGCAGGGGGAGATTCGGGTGCTTTTGTTGACGCCAGCGGTAATGCTTCGAAGCCCATGCTGCCTACCCTACATATGAAACGTGATAATGAGCGACCCATTAGCCTTTGACCACTCACTTAGAGTATTGCGCAATTTAAGGCGTTGTATTAGATTTAGTGCTTTTTCCGCAAAGGAAATAAATCACCCGAAGCATGCCCCCGGGATGGGTAAGCTTCATTCCGCTAATGTTTTCCTTATATTGCACAGCTATATCTCTTTAGGTTACCTGTAAACATTAACTTAACTTTAGATAAAATACGCAGATATGAAAAGATATTGTACGGCTATATCTCAAAATATAAATAAGCGTATTAATCGTTTATTTCATGAGTTCTAACCATTCGATAAAAACATCAATAAAATACTGAAGAATTGTTTTTTGTTTTATTGTTTTTCCTGCTCTAATGGAAGATTCGCAGAGTATTTTATCACCTAAATAGACAGATAGTGTACCAACAACTGACCTCTCTGTTATTGGAGCCTGTATGTAATCAGGAAGTGATAATTTTGTATAAAGAGTTGAGACTTCCTCATCTGATAAAGGTAGGGTTATTGTTTTTTCTATATATATTGGCACTGACTTTTCAAATCCCTTTGCCACCGGCAGTAGGCCCATATATTGGCTATTTATTAATGTACGTGGGTAATATAATGAAAAAGTATAATCCAATATTTTTTTACTACTCAAGGCTCTTTGAGTTCGGTTATCACAAAAAAGTACCACTGAAATAAAACGCCTTTCATCTCTAGTAGCTGAAGTTATAAGGCAACGACCAGCTCTACCGGTGTATCCTGTCTTTACACCATCCGCCCCTTCATAGCTAGTCAACATCTCATTTGAATTATTTATATATCTATTTCCAACTTGAATTGACTTTGTTTTTACAATCTCATTAAATACAGGTATTTTTAGTGCATGTTGTGTTATCAGTGCCATATCATATGCTGTAGAATAATGACCCACATTATCTAAGCCATGTGGGCTTGTAAAGCCTGTATTATTCGCTCCTATTTCCTTGGCCTTATTGTTCATCATTTCAAGGAAGCCCTCCACGCTTCCCCCAATATGCTCTGCAATTGCAATTGATGCATCATTTCCTGAGCATAAAAGAAGACCATACATTAAATCACGCAATGGTAGTATTTCACCTGTGCGAAGATGCATGAGAGAACCATGTATGGATGCTGCATTTCTACTAACAGTTACAGAATCGTCTAAATTGCCATTTTCAAGGGCTATTATAGCAGTCATTACCTTTGTAGTGCTTGCCATAGGTCTTTTTTGATATGCGTTTTTTTCATAAATAACTCTACCTGTATCAAAATCTATAACAATAGCAGATTGAGCGTTTATTGATGGCTCATTATCGTTAAAGGTTTCAACTGCCAAGTCTTCAAATATAGAGGAAGTAGGTGCAGCTTCATTGATGTCATCTGCATATATAACTGTCAAGAAAAGAATCATTAATATAATTACTATAGTTAGTATTCTCTTCAAAGCTAACCTCCTGATAACACAAAACAATAATAATGAACTATCACAAAATGCCTCTAAACATATATATTGTTTTCTACAAAAAAATAGTACAACCATATAAAATTAGCATAAATATAATTTATAAACTTTATATGACATATAGTAGATAGAGATGTTAGTTTATATAGGGTTGATGGTATGACATCATTTATTTATTTTGATATATTAAAGCAAAAAATTGTGTACAATTTGCGAAACTTAAGCATTGTGCTGCTCGCTATATTCATAATGAAAACATTGGTTGTTCAAGTAAATTTCAGTCTTGATGAGATTGCTGCTTCAAAATACATAACTGAATTCAGCCCCTATAGCATCCATATTAATTTGGATGAACAAATGATGTATGTTTATCAAAACAATGAATTGTATAAAATGTATCCTGTTTCTGGTGGAAAGAATAATACCCCCTCTCCTACTGGTGAATGGCTGATAGTTTATAAATCGAAATGGGGCAGCAGTTTTGGCGGGGCTTGGATGGGTTTAAATGTACCATGGGGTAAATATGGAATCCATGGTACAAACAAGCCTTGGGCAATTGGGCAGCAGAATATCTCGGGTGGTTGCATCCGTATGAATAATGAGGATGCAAATGAATTGTATGAATATATTCCTCATGGAACAAAAGTTACTATAGTATTTGAAGAGCAACCTTTTAGAACTTTAAAAGATGGTGATATTGGTTCCGATGTCTATGCTGTACAAAATGCACTTAAAAGCATGGGCTATTTTAATAGTTGGTGCGACGGGAAATACGGTTCGACCACAAAAAATGCTGTTTTACAATACCAAAAGGATGTAAAGCTATCACAAACAGGCGTTGTAAACATTAGTACATGGGAAAAGCTTATGGAAGAATATGAGGAGCTTAACTTAACCACCAATCAATAATACATGAGGCAGCATCTTGAAGACTAGTAGTGTTCATTATATGTATATCGCAGGTTTTCTTGTATAATGGATATCTTTCATTAAATATTTTAGTAATTTCGTTCCTTCCATTTTTTAGAAGGGGCCTTGTTGATATGTCAACATCTTCGATGATATGTTCTATTGGACGATCTATAAAAAATATTATACCGTTCTTCTTTAGGGAGGCTATATTGTCCTGCCTTTTTACAACTCCACCTCCAGTTGCAATAACTACATTCTGCATTTGACTTATATCAACAACAGCATCATGCTCTACATCTCTAAAGTATTCCTCACCCTTTAAAAAGATTTCTGCAATTTTACCGTATTTTTGCTCTATATATTCATCAATGTCAATAAAACGCATATTTAGCTTATCTGAAAGCATTTTACCGATAGTTGTTTTTCCACATCCCATAATTCCAGTCAAAACAATATTTTGTTTCATTTTACATCCCTTTCTAAGCGATGATTTTAAAAGGCTACACTGTAAAATCTTTATTTAATATTTTAGCGTAGACCCTGTTTGTAAAATCATTGTCATATTCTATACCAGTCCATATTTCATGAGCCTTTACTGCTTGAGATATTAACATATAAAGTCCATTTACATTAGGTATTCCAGCTTGGTCTGCAAGCTTCATTAGCTGAGTTTTATTTGGGTTGTAAATTAAATCAAATACAAATTTTGTGCCTGATATATGCTCCTTTTTTAACGGTGAAGCTCCAACAGCAGGATACATCCCGACAGGTGTTGCATTAACAACCACATCAAATGGCGTGTATTGGAATATTTGATCGTAGTATATTGGAATAATGCTTTCATTTTTTACTGTGTTATCTTCAGCCTTTTTTCTGGAGAGATTATTTTTAGGGTTTCTAGATGCAACATAACCTTTGCTCACACCTGCATCTAACATGTATGTAATTACTGATTTTGCAGCTCCTCCACTTCCTGCTATTAATACATTTTTTCCTTTAACATTTATTCCACACTTTGAAAATGTATGTTTAATACCGTAATAATCGGTGTTAAAGCCTTCTACTTCCTTTTTAAAGCTAATGGTATTGACTGCACCTATTTTTTTAGCTTCTTCAGATATGTTATCAAGCAAGGCAATAACATCTAATTTATAGGGTATTGTAACATTCAACCCGTTATACCCTTGTTCTCTTGCATTGTGAAGAAAACCCCTCAACTTCTCTTGCTTTAGCTCAATAAGGTTATATTCTCCTGCAACACCTAATGTTTCAAATATTATTTTGTGAATTTCAGGCGAATAGCTATGACTTAGCTTCTCTCCTATTAGTCCATATTTCATATACAATCTCCACTAAAACCAAATATTAGATTTCCTGTGAAACATAATTTCCAAGCAAACGAAAGCTCTGTGACATACCCTTCAAGCATTTCAACAGTGTTTGCACGCTGTCATTTTGCAAATTTCCCTCAAAATCAAAGAAAAACATGTATTGCCAAGGCTCTCCAATAATCGGTCTTGATTCTATTTTAATTAGGTTTATACTGTTGTGTTTAAATAGGCGCAAAACATCAAACAGAGCCCCTGTTCTATGGGCTATATCCATTATAATACTTATTTTATTACAATCACTATTTACAGACAGATTCTTTTCAATAGTAATAAAACGCGTATAATTATTGTTATTGTAATGGATATCCGGTGCTAATATCTCAAGGCCATATATGTCGGCACAACGCTGTGAGCCAATGGCAGCTTTAGTTTTATCACCAAGCTCCTTTACTAGCCTTGCACTATCGGCTGTGCTTTTAAAAATAATCTGTTCAAATGAATGTTGTTTTAGAAATTTACTAGTTTGCTCAATTCCCTGATGGTGTGAGTAAACGGTTTCTATATCCGATAGCTTTGTACCCGGTATAACCAATAAATGCTGCCTAATCTTTTGAATGAGCTCACCTGTAATGTAGATATCGTTGTCCCTAATTAGATCCATTACATCTGAAATAGTGCCAGTGGACGAATTTTCTACAGGCAGTACACCAACGCTAATTTCATCATTAAGTAGTGCGGATATTACCTCGTCAAAACGTGAATACCCTTTTCTTACGTAACCGTCACCAAAGTATTGGATGGTCGCTTCTTCAGAAAAAGAACCAATTTGACCATAAAACCCAATAGGGATGTTTTGTTTTTTTTCAGGTGCACTCGCAATACCTGTATTTGCTAAAATGTCAGTGTTAGGTAGCACATCTATATCTTGTTGAGTAAATGTTTCGCACTGCATTGTATCGCCCTGGTACTGCCTTGAAATTGCCATTAAATTTTCTAGAAAAAGTACTAAATATTCTTCTAAATTTTCATTTTTTAATTGCGACTTTGCTTGCTCAATAACTTTTTTTTCTCTATTGGAATCATAAATGTCCTTATTGCTTCTTCTTTTATGTTCAGCAATACTGGTGACTATCTCCATCCGCTGTTCAAACAGTTCTACAAGCTCTTGGTCTATTAAATTTATTTTTTCTCTTAAACTTTCAAGGTTTATTTCCACTCTAGCACCTCTATCCATTCTTTGATAAGCCTTTTGCTATTTATCAAAATGCTCTTACTCTCCTACTGTGAGCATATTTTAGTTCGTTCGAAAAAATATATATGTGGTTTGTTTAATTATTTTTAATCCAACAACAAATCCATTATAACAAGTGTAGCAGCAGCATTTATAACAGGAACAGCCCTTACTGCAATACAAGGATCGTGCCTTCCTTTAAAGGTATGCTCGGTCTCGTCCATTGTAGCGATATTAACTGTATGCTGAGGCTTTGATATTGTTGAAGTTGGTTTTATGCAAGTTCTAAACAAAACAGGCATTCCATTAGTTATGCCCCCGTTAATTCCACCCGAATGATTGGTTTTAGTCATGGGTATATTTTTTTCAAGAGTATTATTAGGAGTTTCTTTTCTATTAACATTTAAACAGCTTGTGTCTTTGTTTGAATCTTCTGCTTTTTCCCTGGAAATATAAAACTCATCATTAGCTTCACTTCCACGCATGGAGGCCAATTTAAAACCTGTTCCAAATTCAATTCCTTTAACGCCTGGAATTGAAAAAATAAATGCGGAAAGCTTACTTTCAACCGAATCAAACATTGGAGTTCCAATGCCTGCCGGTAGATTTATAATGCCAGTTTCTAAAATGCCGCCAACAGAATCCCTGTCCATGCGGGCTGCATTAATTTCTTCTTTCATTTTATCCTGCACCCCATCGCAGACAACAGGAAAACTCATATTACGGAAAAGCTGTAATTGCCCTGCTGTTATATTTACAGCATCCATGGGTTTATCTTGTATGTTGCCAATTTGTAAGAGATGTGTTCCGATTACTATACCTCTTTGCTCTAAATATTGATTGGCAATAGCGCCTGCAAACACAATGGGTGCTGTAAGCCTTCCTGAAAAGTGCCCTCCACCACGATAATCTGAAAATCCATTGTAACGAACAAAACCTGTGTAATCAGCATGTCCTGGGCGCATTATATTTTTTATGTCATCATAATCATTAGACCTTTTGTCTTTGTTTTTTATAATCCCACACAATGGCGTGCCTGTAGTAAAACCATTAAAAAAACCACTGACAATTTCAACTCTATCTGTCTCATTTCTTTGTGTTGTGTAAATGCTTTGCCCCGGTCTTCTGCGTTGCATCTCAGCATCTATCTTTCTAATATCCAATGCAATACCTGCTGGAAGCCCGTCAATGACAACACCAATGGCTGTGCCATGAGATTCTCCAAATATTGACATTTTAAGATTTTCACCCCATGTACTACTCAACTATATCCCCTCCCAAACTTAAAAAATGTTCCCAAAAAGAAGGATAAGACTTATTAACAGCATTAACACCTTCAATTACAACATTTTCTTCACACTTTATAGATGCGACAGCACTTGACATAACTATGCGATGATCATTCCAGCTTT
>DASRMZ010000170.1:0-12331 GCA_035647675.1 Thermoclostridium sp.
ATAATTAATTGATACTATATTTATATTGCGTTTGTTATTGATTATTTAATAAGTATTACGTAGTGACTTTGCAGTTAGCTAAAAAGAAACTAGATAGCCATTTTTATTCCAAGTAACGTGTGAGGTGCAATAAGAATACTAATGGTGATTAATTAGGAGGATAAACAAAATGAAGAATATGCCTGGTGATATTGAAATTGCTCAAGGTGCACAGCTAAAACCAATTGTGGACATAGCTGCAAATCTCGGTATACATAAGGACGATTTGGAGTTGTACGGGGATTATAAAGCCAAAATAAAGCCTTCCTTAACTGAGAAGCTAAAGGATAATCCCGACGGAAAGCTAGTGCTTGTAACAGCAATTAACCCCACTCCCGCAGGCGAGGGTAAAACCACCGTGACTGTTGGCCTTGGTCAAGCTATGGAAAAGCTTAATAAGAAGGTGGCAGTTGCGCTTAGAGAGCCGTCTTTAGGACCTGTAATGGGCATTAAAGGTGGAGCCGCTGGCGGCGGTTATGCTCAGGTTGTACCCATGGAAGATATTAATCTGCATTTTACAGGTGATCTTCATGCCGTCACCAGTGCCAATAATCTTCTTGCTGCAGCCATAGATAATCATATACAGCAGGGCAATGGATTGAATATTGACATTCGTACCATTGTGTTTAAACGCGCAATGGATATGAATGACAGAGCCCTAAGAAACATCATTGTGGGTCTTGGCGGCAAAACTAACGGTTTCCCCAGAGAGGACAGCTTTCAAATTACCGTTGCATCCGAGGTTATGGCTATTTTATGTCTTGCAAGTGATATAACTGATCTTAAAAAGCGATTTGGAAAAATCATTGTCGCTTATAATGCTAAGGGGCAGCCAATTACAGCCAAAGATTTGCAAGTTCATGGTGCTATGGCTCTTTTATTAAAGGATGCGATTAAGCCTAACCTGGTTCAAACCCTTGAGAACACTCCTGCATTTATGCATGGTGGTCCTTTTGCTAATATTGCTCATGGCTGCAATAGCGTCACTGCCACAAAGCTTGCTTTGAAGCTTTCGGACTATATCATTACAGAAGCAGGGTTTGGTGCTGATTTGGGCGCAGAGAAGTTTTTCGATATTAAATGTCGTTTTGCAGATCTTTCACCCGATGCCACAGTGCTTGTAGCAACAATTAAGGCACTAAAATACAACGGCGGTGTTCCAAAGGGTAATCTATCGGAAGAAAACCTTTTGGCTTTGGAAAAAGGAATTGTAAATCTTGATAAGCATATAGAAAATATATGTAAATTTAATGTACCTGTGCTGGTAGCATTGAATAAATATGAAGCTGATACACCTGCAGAGCTTGAATTTGTAATTGACCATTGCAAAAAACTAGGTGTGGAAGTGGCAATTTGCGAAGTTTTTGCAAAGGGTGGCAACGGTGGGATTGAGCTGGCCCAGAAGCTTTGTGAGCTAATTAAGACCACTCCAGCATCATTTAAGCCCTTATATGATGAAACTTTGAGCATTAAAGAGAAGATAGGTACTATAAGCCGTGAAATTTACGGTGCCAAAAATGTTGTATATACCATTACAGCAGAAAAAGCCATAAAGCAAATAGAAGCAATTGGTCTTGATAAGATGCCCATTTGCATAGCAAAAACCCAATATTCATTATCGGATAACCCCGCTTTATTGGGCCGACCCGTGGGTTTTGATTTAACCATAAGGGATATTACTGTATCTGCAGGGGCAGGCTTTATAGTGGCTTTAACAGGCGACATAATGACTATGCCCGGGCTTCCAAAAGAGCCTGCTGCAAACAAGATGGATATTACTACCGATGGGAAAATTACAGGGCTGTTTTAATATTGCCATTTGCAGTATTTTTACTACAGGAGAAAAAGCCCGAAAACATGCACGTATGTTTTAATATGGCCATTCGCAGTATCTTAACTACAGGAGAAAAAGCCCGAAAACATGCACGTATGTTTTAATATGCTCTTTATTAGGGATTTGCATGGGTTTTAGGACTCCAAGCGGGAATCCTCGGTAATTCATTGCCGAGTGGCTCACTGAATATCCAACACCTAAAGGTAATCAAATTTATCCATGAAATCCCCATGAGCATCCTTTTCCTTAATGACATCTTCAAGCATTATTGTAAAATTTCTTTGAGCCCAGTGACGTTTGCTGTTGTAATAGCGATTAATAACTCTCCAAAATTTCTGGGGAAATTGGAGCATGCTTTTCATCACCTTCATTTCATCCTCGGAAAGGGTCTCTATATTTCGGTATGTATCTAACACCAGCTTTGCTTTGTTAATGTCCCAGTTGCATTTTCTCATTCTGCGACGAAGTATATTTACAATGTCATAAATCTTTAGTTCAATACTGCAATAATCAAAATTTATGATTGATGTCCTGTCACCTTTTATGAGAATGTTTTGGTATGAGTAATCGTGATGACAAATCATTCCTTCTTTTCGAGTTTGCTCCACCAATTTATTGTATCTGGATCCAAACAAAATCTCCAAGCTTTTAATTCCTGTTTTGTAAAAATGGTCAAAGTTCTCAATGAACAGATAATCAAAGCCATTGCACTCCTTTTCCGCCTTTCTTCTTAGCCTGCGGATTTCTTCAAGTCGTTTTTTAAAGGAGTCCGGAAGTTTCCCTAATCCACATTGAATATAACAGTTTTTCGGGAAAAAACCATGTGCTGCTTTATGCATTAATGCAAGGCCTTCTGCGGCCTTTAATACATCACGATCATCATCAAATTCACATTCTCTGCCTTCAATAAGATCTACCATAGTGTATACATTGCCATCTGCTTCAATATATGGCTCTTTATTTATAGAAAGATAGTACGGATCAATACACTTGAAATCATGTTCGTAAAGATGGGTTTTTGCCTGGTGGATAAATTGAACTCGTTTACTTGTGTATTGGCAAGATTTTATATATTTTCTCCCGGAAGCTGTATCAAGAATGTATCCGGCACGATAAGGTCTAATCCCCGCGATATGTATACCATAGTTGTTTTCGACTAAGTTTTTTGTTTCCTGCATATTCTTCACATCCCGCCCTCGTATTCAGGTCATTTTTATGCGTAATAATTAACCCTCTTTTTTTGGTCTATCTACTGAACAATTATATGCTAAGAAAATATTGATTATTACTTTATACCCTACGACTTGGATAGGGCTTTACCTCTTGTTTAGCGCTTTACAGTAGATACTTTAAAATAACAAGCAGGATAACACCTGGAACTCCCAATGTTCCTACAATTAGTGATGAAAAAATGTTCATTGAAATTTGGAAGTCAATATATTGACCTAGTAGGTTGATGATAATAATTACTATGCCGCCTATTAAGCTATTAAGCAGTAGTCTTAAAAGTATCTTTAGGGGGACCTTTAGCGATTTACCGAAAATTAGAACTATGAGGATACCTGCAAGCCAAGCAAGTAATATATATATTTTGTCCATATAAACTACTCCCGATGTTTGTCCTTTATAATTCTATTCGGATGGGATGATAATTATGAACAAGTCATCAGTCTTATGGACGGTGCATTATTAACGCAGGCGTTAAAACAATACAGCAGGTGCAGTGTGCCTATTGTAACCTCGGCGGTGCATTACTAACGCAGGCGTTAAAACAATACACACAAACAGCATGCATTAGAGAGTGCATGTCAGTTTTCATGCACAGAGTGGTCAATGCTATTGCACTTAAGTTTTCGCACTA
Organism: Thermoclostridium sp.; assembly: GCA_035647675.1. Taxonomy (GTDB): domain Bacteria; phylum Bacillota; class Clostridia; order DSM-8532; family DSM-8532; genus Thermoclostridium. Next base: position 3,735 of record DASRMZ010000170.1, read on the forward strand.
TAGGATACATGCCGGTTTTCATGCACAAGAGCATATAAGTTTAAGACATGGTGAAACAAACGACAATAAATATACAAGCTATGATACTTCGCTTGTATATAGTTTATAAATTAAAAGGGTCTAGAACCCCACGAAGCCCTATTGCTTTAGCTTGTTTTATAAGGTAATTGTAACGAATCTGGCAGGCTTTCATTCTGTAAATATAATAATCAATTAACTCATCATTTTCGGCCTGTTCAAAGTTTGAAGCTGAGTTCAGCCAGTCTTGCCGAGCACTTTGAATGCTTTGTAACAGAACAAGGTTATCAGGAATTACATTTGCATGTTCCTGGTCTTCAATTCTCCAAAACCTTTTTAAAACACCTAATCCTTTTGTTTCAGCTTGATTATATGCTGCATTTGTGTTCATATAAAACACCCCTTTAAAATAGCGTACATAGAAGTATAATCTTAAAATGGTTGTTTTATACAATGATCGTGATAAATATTTCCTTTTACACAAAAGATCCATCTCTTTGTGTTACCAAAGAACTGCCCACTGTGTTATTTCCCACATAGAACTCTATTTATGCCAGCATAATCCTTATATATCGAAACAGATAACCCCTGGTTTTCAAAGATTTCTTTAACTTGTGCGTCTTGACCAATCCCAACCTCAGTTAATACCGTCCCACCCTGCACTAAAAGATGTCTTATGCTTGAAGCTATACCCCTGTAGAAGCAAAGGCCATCCTCTCCCCCATCAAGTGCCAATGTAGGCTCGTAAACTCTCACCTCGGGCATTAAATGGTTTATTTCTTCATTGGGAATGTAGGGAGGATTGGATACCACCATGTGGTAGGGCTTAGTTGGCTTAAAGCTGAAAAAGTCTGCATTAATTAAACGAATTCTGTCATGAACGAGATGCTTTTGCGCATTCATTTTTGCAATCTCCAATGCTTTTTTTGATATATCAATGGCATCCACTACAACATTTTTGTCGTAATATGTCAGGCTCACAGCAATAGCCCCAGAACCTGTGCCAATATCAAGAATGCGTATAGGGCCCTTTCTTTCACTATTATAACTCTTTATTATTTGAAGTGCCGTCTCCACAAGGATTTCGGTATCAGGTCTGGGAATCAGGCAATTTTCATCAACATAAAAATCTAGCGACATAAATTCTTGATTGTTTGAAATGTGTTGAAATGGAACTCGTCCACTTCTTTTTGCAACCACTTCCATATATGCATCTTTAAGCTCATTTGTAAGTTCATCTTCAAGATGGGCATAAACACAAGATATGTCCTTTTTCATGACAAAAGCCAGCAAGACCCCAGCTTCTCTCACTGGGGCCTCAATGTCATTACTTCTTAAAATATCACTTGCAATAGATAACGCATGCTTTACATTCAACATAACCCTCCGCAACACAAAAGCATCTTGTGTCTGTTGCCAAAAGTATTGAGCTGTATTTCACTAATGTTTTTCTAATATTGAACATCTATGCCTTTTAGGTTAACCAGTTAACAGTAACTACAACTATGTAGCTCTGTATAGCTCTGTATAGCTCTGTATAGCTCTGTATAATTCTGTGTGGCTTTGTGTAGTTCTGTGCTACTCTGTGTAGTTCTGTGCTACTCTGTGTAGTTCTGTGTAGTTCTGTTCAATTCTGTGTAGTTCTGTGTGGTTCTGAGTAGTTCTATGTGGTTCTGTGTGGTTCTGTGCTATTCTGTGACTGCTTTTAATGCAGCAATGGCCACTTCAAGTTGGCTTTCATCCGGTGGCTGGGTTGTTATTTTTTGTAGCATTAACCCAGGATAACTTAATGCACGCAAGGGCTTGAAGCTGGTCTTTGCAGATAACTTTAATATCTCGTAAGCAACTCCTGACACCAATGGCAAAAGCAGAAGCCTAATGCCCATATTTAGCAATGGACTGCGCCACTTCGTAAAAGCAAACAATACAATACTTACAATGATTACTATAAATAAATATGCCGTACCGCATCTTGGATGCAATGTGGTATGCTTTATAGCATTTTCGGGAGTTAAGTCTTCCTTGTTTTCATAAGCGTAAATGGCGTTGTGTTCTGCACCATGGTATTCAAATACTCTTTTTATCTCGGAGTTTTTCGAAACCAATACAATATAAGCAAAGAAAATAGTTAAGCGGATTAATCCTTCAAGTAGATTAGCAAGTATTGAACCGCCGGTAGTGGATTTATCAAATGTAAACCATCCTGCTATCCAATTAGGTAGCAGCATAAATAAACCTACACCCAAAACCAATGCAATTGCAACAGAAAAATAAATCATAACCTGAAAGAGTTTATCTCCAAATATTTTCTTTAAAAATAGGTCAAATTTCGAATCCTCTTCCTCTTCTATATCCACCTGTTCAGCGGAATTCATAAGTGCTTTCATTCCAACAATCATAGATTCTATCATGGCTACAGCCCCGCGGAATATTGGAAGCTTGAGCAGTGGAACTCTCTTCGACCAAGGAATATATTCGGTTTTTTCAACCACAATCTCGCCATCGGGTTTTCTAATGGCGGTGGCCATCCTATTACCATTTCGCATCATTACGCCCTCGATCAATGCTTGACCACCAACATCGCATTTTCTTAAGGGTTTGTTCCATATTTCCTTTTCCATAAATAATCCTTTCCGACAACTGATGCTTGTACAACAATTAGTCAGCCTATAATAGTTGACCAGTCTGCAATAAGCCAATTATTAGTGGGTCTGCAGTTAAGTGTTTACACAAACTATTTCTTATATTATATACGAAGAGAAATAATGATACAAATATAAATATTTTTAAAGCATATACAGTAACGATGAACCTTTATTGTGCACAAGTAATCGGAAATGTCGCCGTGCAATATAAGGAAAACATTAGCGCAATGAAGCTTTTGCAAATGAAGCACAGTCTCCATTAGTGCACTGCTATACCTCAAAATATGAAGTGGTTGTTCTGTAACGATGAGCTTATTTCAATATTTTTTGCATCACTTAAAATTTTTTTTACCGCATGTATAAAAAGCCATATAAAGGTTAAACTTTAAATGACCTCACAATACATTTTGACCCCCTTTATTTTGGCTGACGCACTTCTAAAACGTTAGCCACTTTTTTTTGCCTTGATAAATATACTATGTAAAATAAATGTAATCGCTAGAAAGCACATTTGTGATACAATAATGAGTATAGTTAGAAGGTAATATTCAAAGGGCTACGTCGCAGAAAACTTTTACTAACAAGAGGAATAGAAAGTCTGGTAGGCAAATCCGCCGGATGATTCGAAGCCTTTTAATAAGCTGAGCCTGTTAGGAGAGGATTTTATGAATAAATTACTTTATGTAATAATCCCAGTATTGTTAATCATTATGCTTACAAGTGTCTCATATGCAGATACACTTGGCTCTCCTTCATTCGTAAATGCTTTCGTACACAGCAGTTCCAGTATACGAGTGAATTGGGACAACAACGTATCGGGAGCTACAAGATACGTTCTACAAAGAAAGATGGATGACGGCAGTTTTTCTACCATTGCAAACCTTCCACCCAATACCTCATCATACAAGGATAGCAATATTTCCAATGGGCATTCATATATATACAGAGTATATGCAACAAAGGGAGGGGAATCGGGTAGCGCCCAAGAATCATATCCCGTTGAGTATCTTTTGCCCTCCGGCCTTTCCATAAAGGCAATTTCAGATACAGAGACTCAATTGGTATGGTCATATCCGTTTGGCAATAAAATTCCAGATACAAACTATCAAACAGCTATCGAAAGAAGAGAACAAGGTAGCAATACATGGCAAACTGTAGAAACCGTGCCAGGTACCGAAAACACTTATATTGATACAGCTCTATCAGAGGGCAACAGATATTATTATAGAATTAGAGCAATTACATCTATTTCTGCAATATATTTGTATTATCCTACAAGTACTACGGGGCAGTATGTTTCAACGCTTTTAAGCGCTCCTATTAATCTCACGACACAGGTGACATCCACCTCAACAATTAAAATTTCCTGGGATGATGTATCTTCAAAAGAAACAGGGTATCGAATTGAAAGAAAGAAAGGAAACGGCAATTTTGTTCGTATTGGTTCAACATTAGCTAACGAAACAAGCTATATTGATAAAACTGTTGAAAATGGTCAGCAATATACATACAGAGTTACTGCCCTAAGCTCTTCGTATCACGGAACAACAAGCCAAGAGGTAACGGTTCCATTCCTGTTTCCTGTATCATTTACAATACATGAGCCCTACAGTACTCAATTGACTATGTCTTGGGAATATCCCGGGTCAGGCTATATATCAGCCGACAATAGCATAGTAATGATAGAAAGAAGACTGGCCGGCAGCACAGAGTGGAAACAGATTCACACTACTAGACCTGGCGAAACAGAGTTTACTGACAATAACCTTGAGCCAGGTACGAGATATTACTATAGAATAAGGTCTCGTTATGATTATGGCTTTACAACTGATTATTTCCCTTCTGCTTCAGGTAAATCAGAGTATACCAAGCTTTTATTTGATACCCACTTTTATGCTCGTGCTATTTCTGACACGGAAATACTTATAGAGTGGTCAGACAAAGCTATAGAAAACTATACGGTTATCCTTGAAAAGCTTGATGACAGTGGTGTTTTTAAGCCATTAACAAGCCTTAGCAAGAGGAGCTTCTATATAGATACAGTCTCCCCTGGTTCAATAAATGGATATCGAATTAAAATAAGGACAAATTATATTGATTCAGATTATACCGAGGAGGTTTATGTCTCAACAGAACAAATACCTGCTGTACGCAATTTAGCTATAAAAAGCATAGTTCCAAAAAGAGTTTTTATCACTTGGGAGTATGACAGCCGCGCTGAGACTGGTTTTGAAGTTTGGCGAATGGCACAATCCGAGGGAATATGGAGACATATTGATACAACTAGAAGTGGGCAATTTATGTTCTCGGATGAAAATGCGCTGAACGGAGAAACTTACACATACAAGGTTCGTGCAATCAAGAACAATATGATATTTTCCAACTTTTCCTCTACAAATCCCATAATAATATCATTTACAAGACATGAAGGTGAGCTGGTTGTTTCGCAGTTAGATGACATGCTTTACTTAGGGTGGGATGATTTCTCCGACATGGAAGAGTATTATGCTATTGAATATAAAACAAGTATAAACGATATTTGGCATTCACTCACAAAGGTTCCAAAAGATATTACTATGTATCGATTTGTCCCCGAAGAAGGGATTGATTATACTCTCCGCGTTCGTGCCTATTGCGAGTATCCAGTTTACGAAACTTATACTAACGAAGTATTTTTCACAACAAAGACACCAACCACTCCAAGCCTATCTTTTCCTTCTGTGGTAGGTTCAAAGCGCATTGTGCTTTCATGGATTGATTTGTCGGATAACGAGGATGAATTTTTAATTTACAGAAGAAGTAATATCTATGAAAATGATTTTATTTTAGCGGGAAAAGTGGATAGAAATGTTACAACCTACGCAGATAGAAATGTAGTGCCAAATCACTCATATTCCTATATCGTGAAAGCAAAAAATGCTGCTGGCGAATCATTTGGAAGCAACGAAATAGTTGTTAAGACACCTTTGATAACAGTATTTAACGATATACCTTCTAATTTTGACTGGGCGACAGATTCAATCTATAGCCTAACCTCCAAGGGCATAATAAACGGTGATGGGCAAGGTAATTTCAATCCGGCAGGTAATATTACTAGAGCTGAGTTTATAAAGCTTCTGGTGGCTACATTTGCACTGCCTGAAACACCTATTGGAAGCTTTAAAGATGTTGCTCCTACCGATTGGTACCACCGCTATATTATGACAGCTTACCATCAAGAGATAATTGAACCAGATGGAAGTGGTATGTTTTATCCTGATGCACCGATAACTCGTCAGGACATTGTATATTATTCGGCCAGGGCAATAAAATGTGTTGGGTTATCCTTGGATCAACCCCCTTTATACACACTATATAAATTCACTGATTATAACGAAATGGCACCATATGCTCAGTCGTCTTTCGCATCAATGCATTATGCTGGTATCATTAATGGAATTGGAAATAATAAGTTAGGTCCAGAAAATCCAGCAAACAGGGCAGAGGCTGCAACCATAGTATATCGAATGATTAAGGCACTTGAACCTTAACACAAGAGGTGGCGGTCTTAGTTACTGTTCGCAGGTAACCGACGAGATGCAGATGTGCAATAGTTGGTGGAATGATGCTTAGAGATGTATAGTCAGGGCGAAGATCAGCAAGCCGACTGGTTGAGCAAAAATGCAACTAGAATATTTTAAAAGCATTTTTGTGAGTTTCAGCTTGCAGGGGCTGAACTATACAGCTCTTGCAAATTAAGCGTCGTTTTTCGTTAGTGCACAGCTATATCTCAAAATACGAAGTGAGTGGACAGTAACGTTCTTATTTATTGTTTAATAAAAAGTTAGTAAACATAGAGCCAACATATCGGCTCTATGTTATAATATTTCATATAATTTCACTTATCATCTAATAGGTGCTTATTGTAAGCTGAAATTGGGGTGTATCCTTGAAGAAAAGATTAGAGTCTACAATTATTTTTTTAATTATTACAGTGTTGTTGATTAATGCAAGTCCAACCTTAGTTCATGCTCAAGAACATTCAGAACTAGAGCAGCAGGGTATTCAGCACAGTAGAGCTAAAGCAAGTATCGAATATCTTTATCCCTTACACTTACGTCAGAATATTTTCTTCGACGGTAAGCTTTCTACTGAAAGGCTACCATATCTTGAAAGTATTCCACATGCCGAGGCTTTAAGCACATTAGATGTCCTTAGAGGCAATGCAGATGGGGATCTAATGCTCGATAGTACTGCATTTCGGGTTGAAGGTGCTACAATGCTCATTCGTCTTTTGGGTGCTGAAAAGGAAGCATTGAGTGGTAATTGGGACCACCCATTTACTGATGTGCCTGATTGGGCTGGCCCGTATATTGGTTTTCTATATGAAAACGGACTCACAAAAGGGGTTGGAAATAACAAATACGGCTCCGATCATATGAATGAGCAATCGTATTTGACTTTTCTACTAAGGGCTCTTGGCTACAGTGACAAAGAAGGCGGCGATTTTACATGGGATACTGTTGGTAACACTGCTCTTGAAGTAGGTCTAATAAAACCTGGAGAAGAGACTAAAATTAGTGATTTGCTAAAACGCGATCGTTTGTCAGAATTATCGTGGAGAGCAATGTTTCTTAATCATAAAGCTAAAAATAAGCCGCTGTTAATCCACCTATATGATCAGGCAATGATTGAATATGAAAGCATTGATTTGCTTTTTTCAAAAAACAAAAACAGAACTATTGATCAATGGTTCGCATATTTGCCTAAAATTGAGCAAGCTTTCATCGATCACGATAAAGAAATTGAGTTACCACTAAGTCGGGATTTAGCGACGGATGAAGATTTGCATAAATACATATATCATATGTTAGAAAGAGCACAAAGCAGCACTGGTGTCTTTTTAGATAAACATAGTTTTTTAACAAGATTAAGGCAACAGGGAAATAATTACACATTATTTATAAATCCAGCCTATGTCAACACTGTTTCTAGGGATGAAAAACTATCCCAGTGGATTGATTCTATTATCTCGGAAATAATTATACCCGATATGACTGATTACGAAAAAGAGAAGGCTGTACACGATTACCTTATTGCGTATCTCGAATACGACACTAAACCTACGTCAATGATTCCAAACTCATCATTTAATGCATTGGGAGCTTTGGAAACACGCATTGCTGTGTGCAATGCTTATGCTGAGCTAATGAACATTATTCTAAATACAATAGGCATTCCATGCCGTACAGTAATAGGGTATGCAAGCGACATTGAGCATGCCTGGAACATGGTATTAATAGATGGCGAACCATATCATATTGATGTGACATGGGATGATCCGGTGACAAATTATAATGGAAATACAATTCGATACGATTACTTTAACCTAACAGATAAAGAAATAAATAAAGACCATTCTTGGGTTGAGGATAATTATCTAGCATGTGTAGCAACAAGTCAAAATTACTTTGTAAAGACTGGATTAGTTATTGAACGCAGAGGTGATCTTGAGTTAGCTATTAAGTCGGCCTTTGAAAACCGCAAGAGCGGTCTTATGCTAAGGCTTTCGAATGCAGAAATGAGAAGTCTAAACATTCATGATGTAATAAATTTTGTTAATGCAGATGTGGGATATGTGATAACAAGCTACTCATATTCTTTCAATGAGACCATGAGTATAATCTTCCTGGATTCAATAGAATACGCAGAATAATTATACAGGGGGTTACACAGGGAGATGGTTCTTTGGTGCTGTCCACTCCATATATGTTTTGAGATATAGCTATGAACAGAAACATTTTTTCGTGTAATCTTGCATTTATCCAACTTATACCATTGCAAAAATATTAGATATAGTGTACAATAAAATCCGCACGTCGGGGTGTAGCGCAGTTGGTAGCGTACGTGGTTTGGGACCATGGGGCCGGAGGTTCAAGTCCTCTCACCCCGACC
>DASRMZ010000171.1:0-4012 GCA_035647675.1 Thermoclostridium sp.
TCAAAGAATCGAAGGAATAGAGTTTTTAGATAAAATTATTAATATTGATCAAAGCCCCATTGGGAGAACTCCACGCTCAAATCCCGCAACATATATTGGTGTTTTTGATCTAATCAGAGATTTATTTGCTTCCACTCCTGATGCAAAGGCAAGGGGTTATAAAAAAGGGCGTTTTAGCTTTAATGTTAAAGGCGGACGCTGTGACGCATGTCAAGGCGATGGCAGCATAAAAGTAGAAATGCATTTCCTTCCCGATGTTTATGTTCCCTGTGAAGTATGTAACGGTAAACGTTATAACAGAGAGACTTTAGATGTGCGCTATAAGGGTAAAACCATCTATGATGTACTGAATATGACAGTGGAAGGAGCTCTAAAGTTCTTTGAAAATATCCATCCTATTAAAAGGAAAATACAAACCCTCTACGATGTAGGTCTATCATACATCCAGCTTGGTCAGCCTTCTACAACATTATCCGGGGGAGAAGCCCAAAGGATTAAGCTTGCAGCAGAATTGAGTAGAAAAAGCACTGGAAAAACATTATATGTTTTGGATGAGCCAACAACGGGGCTGCATTTTGCAGATGTCCATAAGCTGATAGATGTGTTGCAAACGTTAGTAGATGGCGGCAACACAGTAATCGTTATTGAGCATAATATGGATATGATTAAAACGGCTGATTATATTATTGACATGGGCCCAGAAGGTGGAGAGCGAGGTGGAACAGTTGTTGCTAAAGGAACCCCAGAGCAAATAGCTTCAAATCCCAACTCATATACCGGTCAATATTTGAAAGAGCATATAAAGTAAAGTGACTGTGTTGCACAGGTATTTGATGTACTGGTACTTCTCAAAACATAAAGATATAAACAGCAACCATTTAAAAATCATATGCTAGGATATTTAAAAAGGGTTATTTCTTTTCACTATGAGTGAGGAAATAACCCTTTATTTTAGAAACAATCGCCTTAAAATATAATGTTTTTAAACAAAAAATCTAACTTTTTTATTTGCTTCATTATTCAGTATGTATTGCTGACAATGCACTAATTTTCGTGGCCTTTCTTGCTGGGAAAAACCCAGATATTAGACCAATAAGTGCGCTAAATGCCATACCTAAGACAGCAAGCCAAACTGGTACCACTGATAGCTTCGTATCCCCCATCATCCCAAGACTACCCGATAAGAGTTGCACTCCTACCGTGTTTAGAAGATACGAAATACCATAGCTTACACCCACACCGACGACACCCCCAACTAAGCCTATCATGGATGATTCATATAAAAACATACGTTTTATATCTTTAATCCTGGCACCAATTACCTTCATAATCCCAATTTCCCTTGTTCTTTCATAAATTGACATAACCATTGTATTTGCAATTCCAATGGCTGCAACAAGTAAGGATATTGCTCCTATTCCACCCAGAACACCTTGTAAGACACCTTGGGTTTTGTTAGCTTGTTCCAGCGATTCTGCCATGCTGTATGCATTTAGGCCTGTCGCTCTGATTTGCTCCTGCACATCTAGTACATTTTTTATCTCATTGACCTTAACTTTTACCTGTTGGTAACCAATCTCCTCGTTCTTTTTCCTACGTGTGCCGCCTTCTTCCGTGTTTGTCCTTCTATTGTAATCTTCTTGCATCTCCAAAAGTCCATCAATACTCATAAATGCTCTGTAAGCCGTCTCCCAGTTACCTTCTTGAAGAAGACCTATACCCTCAACTCTATACAGTCTTGGTTTTTTTGATGAACTTCCAGCATACCTTTCCCCATAACTCATATCAAATGTCATCTGGACTTTATCTTCAAGAAAATTAAAGTCCTTTTCTTCCTGATCCATACCATAGCCCCAGTACCTGTTTCTGTCCTTAGGGTTGTAAAACTGTTGTTTCATGTCAAACCCAAAAACAATCTGATTGGTATCTCCTGGAGACAAAGGCCTTCCCTCACTGACATTATAACCCAACGCTACCATTGCTTCAGGTTCAAGACCAACAATATTTACATACCCTAAATATTTGCCTATCTCCATCTTTACAGATGTCTCGTAAAAAGGCGTAACTGCTTCAACATTTTCTATAACTCTAATCTGCTCTAATTCACTATCATATATTTTTGGCTCAACCCATTCATCCTTTCTTCGGGTTTGTACATATTCATAGTTGGGGTTTACTGTAATTATACTCATGTCTCCCATCATGCTCATTTGTTCTTTGTAAGACACATTAATGGCTATACCAAGTGAAAGCATGATAATAATTGCAGTTGTACCAATCACAATTCCTAGCACTGTCAAAAACGTTCTTATTTTACTTCTGAACAGATTTCTAAATGCCATCTTAATTACATCAAATATCTTCATCCAGCATCAACTCTTTTCTCTTCTTGCGTCTTTTAAGAACAATGATAAGAACTATAACACCTACTAATACTACCCCACCTATTATAGCTGGAATAAGCGGAAACTTTGAAGATTCATCTTCCATGCCAGGATACATGCCAGAATCATCCGGGAACATCTCACCAGGGAAAGGATTCATGACAGGCTGTGATTCCATTGCATTGACGGTAAACTCGGTTTCTATTCTGTGCTCTTCTCCTGCAGCATCTTCAAATGTGTAGACAAGAACTCCACTGGATTCCCCAGGCTGTAAAGGCGTAATACTTGCATCATAGTAATCTCCAGAACCTATTTCGAAATTTCCCACAAAGTAATTGGATTCTCTTGTATCAAAATCACCCTCGACCTTTATCATAAGATTTGAAAGCTTTACTCTTCCCGTGTTATAGAATTCAGAGGAAACATAAACAGGCTCACCAACAAATGCAGGCTCAGACACTATTACATCCGTTACCTCAAGCTTTGCCGATTGAATAACAGGAATACCAAAAAGATCTTCCATACTATTTGTCTTTAATTGCCCTTGTTCTTCATACTCATATTCGAACATTGCTTTAACGACATAGGTTTTTGCCTTTGCATCCGGTATGGTATACATTATCATTTCCTTTTGAGAAGTTTGACCGGATTCCAGTTTATCAATATAAAAGGTATTACTGGACTGAACAGGAGTAAATACGCTTCCACCTGTTTCCTCACTGCCTTCATCTACAACAAGAGTTATTTTCATATTTTGAATAGACTTCACTTTACTAGTGTTTAGGAACGCCATGTGAAGTGCAAAGTTCTCTCCTGCTTTAACCATGCCTGGATCAGAAGAGTATTCTGATATTATTATCTTTGGAACGGTATTTAACATCTCGTCCTTTTCTTCTTCACCTTCAATTAGAACCCCCATATATTGTTCTTTTTTTACCTGTTCCTCGCCATTTTTGTATTCAATTATAGCCTTAATGGGGTAAGAACGGCTCTCAGAGTCCTTTGATGCAATGAAGCTAAAAGATACAGGCTTGGACTGACCAGGTTCCAAAGTATTGATGGTAAGCACATTCAACGACTTTGGTAATATTTTATCTCCTGCGTCAACAGATACCTTAACTTCTTTGGCTTGTGTCAAACCGATATTCTTAACATCGAAAGAAACGCTAAACGGTGTCTGTGTTTTAACAGCTTCATGAGGTGTATTAACATTTTCGGTGATAATATCAATATTATCTTCCTCTTCCTCATCCTCCTCAGCCTCTACCGAAACATATAGTGTATAATCGGTTTTAGCAACAGCTTCATGTCCCAATGAAATTGTTACAGGATATGTACCTGTTTTCAAATCTTCCTTGCCTTTTAGGTTGTATGTAATTTGTCTATTGTTTAAACCCTTCAATTCAAATAGGTATTGTTTTGTGACATTATCCAGTATGAAAAAGCTATCACCTGAATCAATATCTATAGTAACATTTTTAGCCTCAATGGTACCCATATTCCACACATCAAACGCAACTGAGAAGTTATCTCCAGATTTGACTATTGATGGATTGGTTTTTCCATCTCGAACAACCAGTTGAGGAGGTAGATTATCGTTGTTAATCTTTATGTAAACATATTTTTTT
>DASRMZ010000172.1:0-7389 GCA_035647675.1 Thermoclostridium sp.
GCTCTTTAGCTTGAATGTTGAGGCGGCAGTATTTGTGGGATAGAATGAAGTCAGGGGTATCCTATATTCAAGCGTTCCACTTTTATAGGTGGTGGAAGTTGACGTGGGGACGGAGTTGACGTGGGGACGGGGTTGTTGTCACCTTGTCAACAAGAACTTCGGATAAAAACAGACATTAAAGCACCAATAAAAGTTAAAAATAAAAAACCGACTTATAGTCGGTTTTTCTTTTGGCTGCGGACTAAGGATTTGAACCCTAACAAAATGAGCCAGAGTCATTCGTGCTACCATTACACCAGTCCGCAATGTGTCGAACGAAATATATTATAATACAATTTGATGCCTTATGCAAGTCTTTTCCCACTTGGTTTCTGTCAAGCAATTGACGGCACTTTTTTGGTGTTGCCACGGGGACGGAGTTGTTGGTTGGACGTTGCCACGGGGACGGAGTTGTTGGTTGTGTCAACCCCAAATAGTCTTTCAATCAAGTTTTTGACACGGGGTTACTGTCACCCTTTGTTTTCAAAACCTTACACAACACAAGTTTTACGGGAAGATATGTCAACAACTCCGTCCCCGTGTGTTGCCCCGTCCCCGTGTTGTTGCCCGTGTTGTTGCCCGTGTTGTTGCCCGTGTTGTTGTTCGGAGTCGTTGTTAGTTTATCGCCAAAACGCCCTAAACTTTAGCGGCGTTATTTTTTCGTGCTGATGAAACAGCTTTATAAAATGGCTTGTGCTTTCAAAACCAACATCCCGACTTATCTCTCCAATAGAAAGCTCTGTTGATTTCAACAAATCTTTCGCATGGTTCATTCTTTGCTTAATAAAATACTCATAGGGGCTGTATCCAGTATGTTTCTTAAACAATCGAGACAGATGATATTTACTGACACAAAGTATACTGCTCAATTTATCCAGATTCATCGGTTCAGTATGGTTTTTTTCAATTATATTGACCGCGCGCTGAATCGATTCAGGAATATGGCTTTCTTGCATAGAATCGGTACCACAGCTTTTTAGAAGCAGTTCGGTCAATATTTCAACAATCAGTTTCGAAGCTAAGATATCCATTCTTTTATCCTTTGTATCCATCATCGTTAGAATCTTGTTCATATATTCGGGAATGCAGCTATCCTTGTCTACATTGAAGACAGGCCCGCTATTTTTCAGTATCTGTGTTATATAATTTCTAGATTCACTTCCATTGAAATGAATCCATCGAAACTCCCATGAACCTGAATCCGCTGTACCATATAAGTGGTGAGCAAGGCAATCAATAATAAATACCTGTCCTTTACCTATTCGGTATGTCTGGTCTTGATACTGTAAAATTCCTTCTCCGTTGACTGTATAAACAAGTAGCATGGTATCATAATCACTACGGTCGGTAATATAGCCTATATTGCAATCAAAGAAACCCACAGACTGGATATAATAAAACATCGTCCTAGCAAGCATGCTGGGGGTATTTTCAAGGTTCCATGAGCTTTCTTTGATGTCCGCTACTGATTTTATTTTCATCGAATCACCTTCATCGCAATATGATTATATTTTTCGGCAACATCCGATGATGTATTTGCTGCCTTCATCTTATATAATCATATCATAAGTGTTCAAATTGTGTAGCATCATTCTTATGTTTGTACTTTTTAAAAGGAGGATTACGATGGGAATCAAACCAATTCGCTCAAAATGGAAGGGAACCATGACAGATCGAGAAAGGTTCAATAACCAAATGCATTATAAACCTGTGGATCGCTGTTTTAACATGGAATTTGGTTATTGGAACGAAAATTTTACCGAATGGTCAATTTTCCGTGAAAATGGAATTAAAAACAATGAAGAAGCAGATTTGTTCTTCAATTTTGACATCATTAAGGTTATACGTGGGAATGTGTGGATGTCTCCCTCTTTTCCAGAAAAAATCATAGACGAGACTGAAACTACAAATATTATAATAAACGAGGACGGCTTGCTTGCTGAAGTTCCAAAGGATGCGCATGACACCATTCCACAATATCTGAAATCCTCAATTGTAACACCCGAGGATTGGAAAAAGTGTAAAGAAGAACGATTCAGAAGAGATGACCCAGCTAGAAAAGTAAATATTGAAAAGTGGAAAGAGTTACATACTCCTGATAGGGATTATCCTTTAGGGGTCGATTGCGGTTCAATGATCGGTAAAATTAGGGATATGCTCACTTTTGAAGGTTTGGCATACGCCTGTTTCGATTATCCAGATATGGTGGAAGACATGGTGGAAACTTGCTGTGTGCTTGTAGAGGATTTTTTAGATCAGATACTCCCCCATTTTGATTTTGATTTTGCAAGCGGTTGGGAAGATATTTGCTTTAAAAACGGTCCAATCGTTCGTGTTGATTTCTTCCGGGATGTGGTTATGCCCCGTTACAAACGTATCAGTAAAAAGCTTCATGCTCATGACATTGAGCTGTGGTATACCGACTGTGACGGTGATGTGAGGCACATTCTTCCCTACCTTCTGGAGGGTGGCATCAACTGCCTGTTCCCCTTTGAAGTGAATGGCTGTGCTCATCCGGCAGAGCTGCTGAACCAATATGGCAAGGAGCTTAGAATTATGGGGGGCGTTGACAAAATTCAACTGGGCAACGGCAAGGAAGCTATTAAATCGTATCTGGAGTCTTTGGTTCCTCTAGTTGAACGCGGTGGGTATATTCCTTTTTGTGATCACCGCTGCCCACCTAACGTAAAACCGGAGGATTATCTGTACTACCTCGAACTCAAAGAGAAAATGTTTGGGTTGAAATAAATTTAATTTAAGTGACTGAAGCGTTTATCAAAATGCCTAAGTATTCAAAAAGCAGCTCAACGGGTAACAGGTTGACACGGGAGGTTTACAGTAACCCCGTCCCCTCGAGGTTGACACGGGGTTGCTGACACATCTTCCCTGTGAAATTTGTGTGTAAGGTTTTGAAAATAAAAGGTGACAGTAACTCCGTCCCCTCGTCAACCCCTTGATGAAATTTATGGTTACTCCACATTCAGTTCGGGCTGCATAGTGATGGTGCATACACAAGCCTCATGTGCATGTAAAGTGAATTTTTTTTGTGGTAAATCATATTCCAAAACCGCCGTTTTATCTAGTGATTCCAATACCACCGAGAAATTTTGAGTAAAAAGGTAACCACCAACAATCAGAGTTCCTTTACTAGGAAGTACTGTTTTTTTTCGATTGCAAACCCTGTTTTCTTCACTCATTCTCCGGATTCTTTCCATCTGCTCCGCATCGGCGTTGCCCCAATGAGCTCTGTTACCAACGTTAGGAAGCTCCTCATATTGTATCAGTTCTGTTTTTCCTAATTCCTTTGCTTTTTTGACATAATTGCGAGCATGAACAACCGGTACCCGGACATCGGTTTCTCCATGGGCGATAAACAATGGCGTATACAAGTTTTCTAAAAGATGTAAACCGCTTCTTGCCTTGTACGCATTCGGATTCTGGCTGGGCGTGCATCCTACCCAAACATCCATCTCATCCCGGAATTCTCCCTCTTCATCCTGCTCGTACCATAGAGCATAGTCGGAAATACCGCACAAGGCTGTTGCAGCCGCAAAGAAATCCGGAAATTTGCCGAGAATGCCGTATGCATTACCACCACCACCACTGCCGCCTTCAAAATAAACGATACTGCTGTCAATAAGATATTCCTTGTAGTTTTTTCTGGCAAAATTCACAGCATCAACAACATCAAAAAGCTCCCATCCATTACAGTCAGCCTCACCTTCCGAGTATGCTCTTCCGCGCATATCCACCTGCAGTGTTAGATAATCACAGTCCTCTTGAGGCGTTTCCATTGGAATGAATTCTGGTATCGTCATGTGCCATCCATGGGTCATCACAAGAATATACGAAGGCTTGGCAGGTTTCAAAACCCGCATTGCAAGCCGTAGTTTCGGATTTCTTGACGAATTGTAATAGACTAAATCACAATATGGAGAATATCTGTCTTCAAATTCCTTTTTCTTTTCAGCCCGAAAATTATCTTCAAAAATACTATATTCCATATACCATATTCCTCCTTGGTCAAAGCTGATACTTTGCGACCTTTGTTTACGGAGGCCCGCACGACCGAATAGACCTTTCAATAAGACAGGAAGCCCCCGACGTGCAAATTCTACAACAGCCTAAAAGGTGTCAACAACTCCGTCCCCTTGGTCTTCCTCCCCTTGGTCTTCCCCCCTTGGTCGTCCATGTCAGATCTATACGTCCTCTGTCCTATCAGTTGGTATAATAAACCTTCTATGCTCCCAATTTGAATGTCTGTAATAGATATAGATTAATATACTACAGACAACCCAACCTGCAGGGTATGCAAAAAGTATAGGATAAAAATTGCCTACAAACAAACGGGAAACCAAATAAAGATAAACTTGCCTGAATAATACGAAAGAAAATAGCATAATAACCATCGGGGCGCGTGTATCACCTGCACCTCGAAGAGCTCCAGAATATATCTGATTTATACAACAAAGCAAATAAAACGGCGATACCAGTCTCATATATAATGAACCATAATATATAACATCAGGGTCGCTATTAAAGATTGAGATTGCACCTTCTGCAAAAATTACCAGAGGTAGGAGCAAAATAGCTGTAGTACTAATTGATAGTATTAATGAGCGATTTATGCCTTTCTTCGCCCTGTTAATCTTACCGGCGCCAATATTTTGACCCACAAAGGTTGTGCTTCCCATTGAAATTGCCTGCATAGGTAAAAGCGCAATTGCATCAACTTTTCCAAAAGCAACATACCCAGCCATAAATGATGAACCAAAACTGTTAATATAGCTTTGTACAAAAACATTTGAGAATGCTGTTACGCCCTGCTGTATAGAAGACGGTAGCCCTATTTCGATAATTTTCTTAAGCATGGTTACATTTAGTTTTAAGTGTTTCCATTGTATGCGGTATGAACCTGATGTTCGGGATAATACTATAAGTACAAGTATAGCACTTAACACTTGTGCAATAACTGTTGCCCATGCTACACCTGCTACTCCCATATCAAAAACAATTACAAATAATAAGTCCAGAACGGTGTTAACAATTGCTGAAAAAACAAGAAAGTAAAGTGGTCTTTTGGAATCTCCCACAGCCCTTAATATTCCTGATCCAGTGTTATAGAATATTAGCCCTGCAGAACCCATAAAATATATGGTTAGATATGTTTCAGCATTCTGGAAAACGTCAGCCGGAGTATC
Organism: Thermoclostridium sp.; assembly: GCA_035647675.1. GTDB lineage: Bacteria > Bacillota > Clostridia > DSM-8532 > DSM-8532 > Thermoclostridium. The sequence continues at coordinate 5,241 of DASRMZ010000172.1, forward strand.
CATTAACCTTAACATCGTTGGAACAGATATTATCCCAACTACCGTTATAATAATGGAAAAAACAAAAGACATCACTATTGAAGATTGGACGGCATCTTGTACTTCTTTATCATCATGAGCACCATAATATTGTGAAACTATAACATTTGCGCCCATTGAAAAGCCCATAAAAATACCTATTAACGTGTTAATTATAGAATTTGTACTGCCGACTGCTGCCAATGCTTCTTTTCCAATGAAATTTCCAACAACAAGGCTATCAACTGTATTATATAATTGTTGAAAGATTAACCCTAATAATAATGGAGCTGAAAATTGAATAAGAACCTTTCCAATAGGTCCTTGTGTCATATCGGTGTCTTTTTTTTTGTTTTTCATGTTCTATCTGCCTTTGCTGTGTTCTTTAGTGTGCCATGATTGATTATATCACATATTTACAAACAGTGGCATAAAACGTGCTTTTTTTTACTTTTGTAAACTTAATGTCATAATTCGTGGTTCACTTAGTTTGTTAGCTATTTCTCACAGCCATATCTCAAAATATTAATAGAGTAAACAGTAGCGTTTACAAAAAATACATTACATAATATTTGATTTTTATCTTGACTTTTTCTTTGTGAGAAGGTAAAATGATATTCGCTGGTCTTAATACGGCCCATTGGTCAAGCGGTTAAGACATCGCCCTTTCACGGCGGTATCGGGGGTTCGAGTCCCCCATGGGTCACCAATAAATTTAAAACCAGCAAAGAATTGGCCCAGTAGTTCAGTTGGTTTAGAACGCTAGCCTGTCACGCTAGAGGTCGAGGGTTCGAGTCCCTTCTGGGTCGCCATTTTAATATTGTATGCGCTGGTGTAGCTCAGTTGGCAGAGCAGCTGATTTGTAATCAGCAGGTCGTGGGTTCGAGTCCGTCCACCAGCTCCAAAGCAAATCCGCTAATATCAATTATTAGCGGATTGTTTATTATATCATAAATAGTTCGATAGCAATCTTTATGATATAACAAGGTTCCCGAGCACCCTTTCGCAATCTTTGATTGCGCTAATGGGTGGGGTTCTTATTATATCATATGTACATAAAAGCATGTGCATAAATCTTGCACACCAACACATCTGCCATGTTATTATAGCATATGTACGTAAAATACCGTACACCAAATTATATAACATACATTTTACTTAATAAAAGGCTTTTGAGAGCTAATCTTAATAAAAGCTAGCTTTTGAGTATTGCCTCCAAAACAGACCAACTGTGCTACTATTACTCAAATAAAAGTGTACCAGTTTTAGCGACCTGCTAAACAAAAAGTATACCACCCCCACACAAAATGTCCATCTGCGGCAAACTGCATAACTTCGCCATGCTGGTACGCAAAATATATAGCATCACAAAATGCCCCATATAGCAAAATGCCCACCAAATAATGATGGGCTTTTTGCCTTTAGTAAAAGCAGAAATATATTATATAATATAGCATAAAACTTTATGCTATTTATTTTATACTCATGTACTCCCTCCACCAACACTTTTTAGCTGTCGGCTCTATAGCTTTTTTCTTGTTTTATACGCAGGTATATCCACCATCTACAGGGATAATAACGCCTGTCACATAGCTTGAAGATTCCGATGCAAGATATACAGCTGTTGAATCCAATTCCCCTTCATTGCCATATCTAGCAAGTGGAACGGTAGCTTTCATATAATCTGAGAACGAATCAGTATTAAGAGTATCTACTGTCAGTTCAGTTGCAAAGTAACCTGGGCATATGCAATTAACATTAATTCCGTACTTTGCCCACTCTGCAGCAAGCGCTCTTGTTAAATTTATTGCTCCACCTTTTGCTGCATGATAACTTGCAGTTGGGAGAGCTGTATTGCCAACAAGACCATACATTGAAGAAATATTAATAATACGACCGTATTTGTTTTCCATCATAATTTTTGCAAATTCACGGGACATCTTAAATACGCCTGAAAGATCTACATCTAAGTCCCATTGCCAATCTTCATCTGACATTTCAACAGCTGGACCTGTATAACCTCCACCTGCGTTATTTACTAAAATATCAACTTTTCCATACTCTTTTTTAACTGCTGCTGCAGCTTCTTTAATTGCTTCTGTACTAGTTACGTCACATACAACTGGTAGAC
>DASRMZ010000173.1:0-6763 GCA_035647675.1 Thermoclostridium sp.
CCTACAAAAACCTCATCCTGTGCTACATCATAATAGTCTGCTAATGTAGCTCTCAACAAAGAAGCTTCCGGATCGGGATACAATCTTAAATCGTTGTTTGTTGCCCGATTTATTGCTTCTAAAGCTTTTGGTGACGGCGGATATGGATTTTCATTTGTGTTAAGCTTGATATACTTTTTATCCTTAGGCTGCTCTCCGGGTGTGTAAGGAGAGATATCTCTTACGGTTTTACTCCAAAATTTACTCATCTCTTTTCCTTTCAAGCCTTATCTTGACTGAGTTTGCGTGGGCATCAAGACCTTCTGTTTGTGCAAACCTTACCAAATCCTGTGAAATATCCATTAATGCTTCCTTTGAATAGGATATAATACTGGACTTTTTGGTAAAATCATTAACTGTTAAAGGAGAGAAAAACCTTGCTGTTCCATTTGTAGGTAAAATATGATTAGGTCCTGCCATATAATCCCCCAAGGGTTCAGGAGTGTACTCTCCAAGAAATATTGCTCCCGCATTTTTAACATCCCCTAAAAGAGAAAATGGGTCTTGGACAATTAACTCCAAATGCTCCGGAGCTATCATATTGGACAGTTCAACAGCCTCTTTTAATGAGCCAACTAAAATAGCAGCACCATAGTTTTTAATTGATTGATCAATAAAGTTCTTGCGTGGAAGCTTTTGCTTTTGCCTGTCTATCTCAGCAATAACATTTTCAATCAAATCCTTACTTACAGAAATAAGTATTGAAGATGCCAACACATCGTGTTCAGCCTGGGATAGCAAGTCTGCGGCAACATATTCAGGTCTTGCCGCCCCATCTGCTATTATTAGTATTTCACTCGGTCCTGCAATCATGTCTATATCGCAAATACCGTATACCATCTTCTTTGCAGTCGCAACGAAGATATTTCCCGGTCCTGTTACCTTGTCAACACTTGGTATTGTTTGAGTACCATATGCCATTGCAGCTATAGCCTGAGCGCCTCCAACACTAAAAACTCTATCCACTCCTGCAATGTACGCACAGGCCAGTATTACAAGGTCAGGGCTCCCACCGTTTTGGGGTGGTGTACACATTATTATTTCTTTTACACCTGCAACCTTGGCTGGGATGACATTCATTAGAACCGAAGACGGAAGCGGCGCAGTTCCTCCTGGCACATAGACGCCAGCACGTTCTAACGGTGTTATTTTTTGTCCAAGTAAAATACCATTTTCACTGCTTTCAAACCAAGAGTTTTCAGTTTGCCTCTCGTGAAACTTTCTTATATTTTCAGCAGCTCTTTCAATAGTTGACACCATTTCAAAGCTAAGAGAATCATAAGCCTGTTTAATATCATCCTTGCCGACTTCAAAGCTTATTAAATCGGCTTTATCAAACTTCTTGGTATAATATCGAACAGCTTCATCACCCTTTGTTCGAACTGCATCCAATATCTCTGTTACTGCTTGGGTAACATCCTGTTGCTCATCACCACTTCTTTTTCTTAATATATTTATTAGTGCATCTACATCATGCTCTGTCGATGAAAAAACTCTCATCATTCAACCTTCTTTCATAGCTTTATTTCACATTTGATCTCTTAAATTCAAAATTAGATTACTAATTCTGGCACTTTCCATTTTCATGCTTACACGGTTTACAATAAGTCTGGCACTGATGTCAGAAATCGTATCCAAAACCACCAGACCATTTTCCTTTAATGTTTTGCCCGTTTCAACAAGATCAACTATAACCTCTGAAAGGCCTACAAGCGGAGCCAACTCTACAGAGCCACTTAGTTTAATTATCTCAACTGACTCTCTACGTTTGCGCCTGAAATACTCTTTAGCAATCTCCGGGTATTTTGTCGCCACCCTTGTAATGGTCATGCTATCCATTTTGCCCTCAAGCTCTTTAGGGCCTGCCACACACATCCTGCATGCTGCAAACTTTAGATTCAAAACCTCATATAAGTCTCTGTCATCCTCAAGTAAGGTGTCTTTTCCAACAATTCCAATATCAGCTGCACCATAATCAACATAGGTTGGAACATCGGCAGGCTTTGCAAGGAAAAAACGTATTTTGTTTTTTTCATCAGTTAGAATGAGCTTTCTACTTTTTTCTTTTAATTCAGTACAATCTACACCGGCATTTTCAAGGAGCTCTATTGAAATCTCGGTTAGGCGTCCTTTTGGAAGAGCCATTGTCAAATATCGCATATAATCCCTTCTTTCGATAATAGATAAAATTCAATATACAATCAACTGTGTGAGGTACATTCCAATGGTGTGCGCATATTAGGCGCACATCACACTGCTCGTGCGTTTTAAATAGCCGTCATCTTCTCAGTACTCTTCTTTTCTGTTATTGCCGTACGCACACTTCAGTTGCCTATTTCATACGAAAATTATTTTTTGTATATGATGCTGTGAGACTTCCATTCGCACCTTAGCTACTCGTCTTGGTTAAGCGAGCTACGGGTATAATATCAACATTACTGTCTTTATCAATAACTACGATTTTTTCTATGCCTCTGCTTTTTGCATAAAACTTTGCTTTTTCAATATCCATTGAGGCAATATCCAATTCTGCTATTTCGCCTTCTGCCCTTAATTCATTTAGCACTGAAAATGCCTTTTGCCTTGCATCTTTATGATAAAGAATATAGAAACCACCTTGAACAGGCACTTTTAGCTTACCCTGCCGCTCAAGAGCTGTCATAATCATATTTATTCCCAATGAGAACCCTGTAGCAGGACATTGCTTCCCAAATCTTTGGACAAGGTTATCATATCTTCCCCCACTTAGCACAGGATAGCCAACACCATGCGTAAAGCCTCTAAATACAATACCTGTATAATAATTTAAGCGTTGAACCATGCCCAGGTCTATTGAAATATGCTCTCCGAAGCCCCAGTCCTCAAGTATTGTAACTACATTTTTCAAATATTCCAATGCCTTCAGAGCCTTACCGCTGACATTTTTCTTAGACAATTCATCTATTACATCCGTTGAGCCAAAGTAAGTTGGAAGACTTAATATTAGTTCTTTGAGCTCACCTGGGATATTGTGTATGCTAACAAGCTGTTCTACTCCTACAAAATCCTTTGTATCAATTAATTCCCTTACTTGCTCAGATTCCTCTGGCGATAATCCTGATTGCTCCATGAGGCCTCTGAAAAAGTCAACTTGCCCTAAATCAATCTGAAACTCTTCAATACCCGCCAATTCCAAAGCCTGTATGGCAAGAGCTATTAACTCAGCATCAGCTTCGGCACTGTTTACTCCGAGCACTTCAACGCCCGCTTGGGTATATTCCTTTTGCTTTCCGCCTCCCAATTCATTGTAGGAAAAAGTATTTCCAACATAAAAGATTTTTACCGGCCATATATCCTCTTTTAGCTTTGTAGCAGCAACCCTCGCAATGGGTACTGTCATGTCGGGTTTTAATGCCAGAATCCGTCCTTGAGAATCTGTAAACTTAAACATATCTTCTTGTGGAATAAGATTTTGGTCACCAGAAAAAACATCATAAAATTCAACGGTTGGAGTTTCAATCTCCTTATAACCACTTTGTATAAACATCTGTCTTATACTGTTTTCCAAGTTTCTTTTGAAATAACAATGTTCAAAAAGAATATCCTGCATTCCCTCGGGTGTATATATATTCCAACGCTTCATTTACTTCACTCCTTTACTACTATACCGTGATATAGTGGTAGTTACTAATTATATATACTTTTATGTTGTCTGTCAATAATTAGATTTTTAGTACAAAGCTGAAAGTATCAAACAAACTCTTTAAGCGGCGATACCTAACAGGGCGCAATGCTCCCTGCATCTGTAAATTCAGACAAGGATTTTCCGTCTGCTCCACTGGGCAGCTTTTCGATGGCTTTCAATACATTGTATAAAAGTGTGAACATTTCCTGGCGAGTAATCTCATTGTTGGGATCAAACCTGTTGTTTCCTGTTCCGTTAGATATAGCCAGATATCCGGGTATACATACAAGCTATTTAGCTATATGTTTTAAACCATTAATGGAAACTGGTCCCACTAATCCCGATGTAAAATTCTTTTTTTCATATTTATTTGCCTTGCTGTTTGTAACCACTATTTTTAGAAGATTCTCACCTTGAATAACTGCATTGGTTATGTCAAAAACGTAGGGATCCCACAGTTTATAACCCATGTCCTTATCATTTATATAAACATGTGCTATTTCATAAACTGACCCAAGATCCAGCTCTACCCTCTCTACATCATTAGCATGGTTTATCTCAAAGGTTGTTTCGTATATAATCTCACCCTGATACCCAGTAAATTCTTCCCATTCATGCCACGATTTCAATTTATGTGTTAAATAAGGTTTACAGCCTTCTCTTGTGACGGACCAATTATCGAATCCACTTGTTGTTAAAACACTCTTTCCTTTTAATGTTTGATATTTTTGTTCTAAGGGTTCTTTTTGTTGATCCACAGACAGTATTAGGCTCTCACGTCTTTCAATGCAAATATTTGCAACCATTACACCATGGCTTGGTAACTGGACTTCCAACTCTTCTACTGTTCCTTTCCAAGCATCCCATCTTTCCACTTTTCCAACAGTATTTATATGCAGCTCACCTTCAATTGCCTTTTCTCCTTCGTTTATCAGCAAATAAAAGTCAATGCCTTCTTTTACAACATGGCTCACCCTTAGATATGCATTGCTTGGCTTTATTAAAATATTTCCAACATCTTTATCTCTTAGATGCTCTACAACCTGTTCATACTGGGTGATATTCTTCATGTTCTTGTAATTTAGAGGGTGGCTTTGATTAAATACTATTACTCTACCTCCGCTTTCTAAAAAAGAGTTAATCTTTCCCTTTGCTTCAGCTGTGTACAAGCCTTCATCTTCAATTAGTAAAATACTGTACTTTTGCTTTTCTATTAAAATACTCCCATCATTTATTTCACATTGGGCAGACGTGAGGAGATTTACCTCAAGATAATTAAACTCTATTTGATTTTCGTATAATGGTTTTACTATTTCCCAAGGTAGGTGATCCTCTTGACACAAAACAGCTATTCTTGCTTGGTTCACACTATCGGTAAGAATATAACTCATTCTTTTTATATAATCCGACACATTTTTATAGTATTTCCACCATATATTATTTGGGCCAACATCGGGAGGCCTTTCTCCATACCGTCCTTCTCCATCCACTGAATAAAAGAAGGCGTGGGGGTATATAAGATTTACTCCTCTTACAAACAACCAGTCCAGATACCACTTCATATCATCAGCAGAAAAGGACCAATGTATACCGTTAGATCCACAACAGCCGAAGCACTCATTTGAATTTCTTCTTCTCCCATAATGTCTGGCTGCATCTGACGAACATTTGCCCATAGTGCTGTGTTCACCTTGAATAGCTTTGCCATCCTCTGGAGAAACCCATCGCCATACCACGTCTTGCCCAGGAATTTGAAAATGTTTCAAAAGTCCTATCTCATCACTTTCTTCTGGGTGACCCGTTAACTGAATTCCATGCTCTTCACACCACTTTGATAAGGGCATGTAATAAGATATTTCTAGTTTTTTGTTTATAGCTTTTTTGTAGTTTCTCTCTATCGTCTCTGACAGCTCACCCATATCTATAAACAAAGCTGGTAAATCTCGTTCTTCATTCCCACTATTTATAAAATACTCTAAAAACCCATCTGTCCAAGGAATTAAACCTTCTAAAGAATTTCTACCTAATATGCCGGGTTCATCTGTAAACATTGCGATTATTGTATTGCCAAAGTATTGTTTTAAAACCTCATAGTATCTTTCATGAGTTAGTGAAATAAACTTTTTTATGGCTTTTTCATTTAGTAAATCGGTGGAAGCAGGCGCTCCAGGTTCACCATCATCTTCACCAAAGTGTATTCCTCTAATGGTACCCTCTGAATAAGTTTCAATAAAAGCCAGTATGGACCAATCAGCCTGGTGGGATGGCTCAAAGGTTATTACCCCGCCGGTACAATCAATTTCTTCAGTAATAATTTCTACTGAATTGTTGCCTTTCTTGCACATTGCTAGCACAGAAACTATGCTTTCCCCATCACACAAATCCACATTTATATTCTGTCCCTTGTTATAAGGGTATTCGATCATCTTTAATCCCTTTGAAGCATATTCTGGGTTACCATCTACAACCATGCCATGTGCTGAGCCCGACGGATACATCCCTTCATCATAAAGTATGACTTGCATACCTAGATTCGCTGCAAGTTCTACCGCATACTCAACATAATCCATAAACCTATCCGACAGGTATTCAATGTCCTTTGGGATCCCGATTCTTGGATGAATGACAAATCCCATAACCCCTTTATCATAAAAGTCCGTTATTTGTCTTTTAATCTCAGCCTTATCTAAGAAATCATTCCAAAACCAAAAAGGAATGGGTGTAAATTCGTCATCTGGTTCTAAAAAGTTCTTTTTTAACATGACCACTTTGCCCCCTTACTTTAAATTAAAGTCTTTTGCGATGTTGCATATCCTACCTCTATTTTGTGCTCAATATTGTTCCCTCTATTGTTATATTGTACCGAATCGAGCTACCCATTACAATTTATTTCAAAGTCGTTTCTTATAGTCCGTATTCATATTTATAAATAGTTTTTCCGCAGGTGTGCTTCGGGTAGTTTGTTTCCTGCTACTTATAGTTAGTTTGCGCAGACATGCTTCAGGTAATTTGTTTCCTTTGCGGCAAAAGCGCTTAGTTGTATAATGTTTAAACAATTGT
>DASRMZ010000174.1:0-2890 GCA_035647675.1 Thermoclostridium sp.
AGGGCTGGTCCAGATACCTGGGGTTAATCCAGCCTCACGGATTTCTTCAGCAACCTCCTTCATAGGCTTAGGAAACTTCTCATTATTTCTCCAATCACCTATGGCTACTTCCCAACCATCATCAATTTGAAAAACATCAAAGGGTAGTTTTTTTCGTACTATTTCCTCTAAGTTATCTGTTACATCTTCATATGTCACCGTCCGTCCATAATAATACCACGTGCAATATACAGCTGGTGGTGTTTGACTTCTCAAAGCATTATTTATTCTTGCTTTGTCACATGCAAAATCTTCAACTGCCTGATCCAAGTTTTCACGACAATCAATTCTTAGCCACTCCCCTTCTGCTGTTTCTCCCTGTTTTAACCGTATATTGAAAATTGTTTTACATACAAAGGATTTAAAACTTCTATCTTCATTTAACAAAAGACTTGATTCGAAAAACTGATTGTTTCCAGTTATAAAGCCAAACAAAATTTGTGCTTCTTCCTCTTTCGCAGACTTTATGACAGTCAATTGATCACTGATAACTTGATGTGTCATCTCATTTTTTTCTTGACCAGCACCAGTTTCAAGTACGCTTCCTATAGCATCTTCAAAGCTCTCATCATAAACACCAATTTTACAAACCGAAGGTAGGTCATTTTTATGTCTTCCGTGCCTATAAAAAAAGCACTCAGTTATCGGTTCCGACCCAACCTGAATGTTTCCCTCGCCTTCAATTACAACAGAAGCGGCATAATGCAGCTGGATATCACTGTCACCACTGTTTTTTATGCATATACGTGTACGAAATTGCTTTGAATAATCATTAACATAGGATATTTCCCGTGTAATCTCGATATCTTCATTATTCCATTTGTCAACTGTTTTTAGATCACATAAATCCAGCCCGTCTTCACAGATCTTTTCTTCCGATGCTTCGAATATGGGTCTAACCTTATGCAGTTCTCCGTCTCTTTCATAGCCTACCTCTACTAAAAAGGAAATATTACATGAGTGATATGAAAAGCTATTCTTACAGTCCGAATAAATAAGTTGCATACTCAGCCTCCTAAATGGATGTCTTTTTTTTTAAATTGTACCTACTTACATTTTAACAAATTTGAGGTAGAAATACTACACCATGTCCAAAGCATTTTGAATGTATGAAGCATGCCCCCCGGGATGGGTGAGCTTCATTCCGCTAATGTTTTCCTTATATTGCACAGCATCAAGCTAATTGACTAGGGTAATATCGCAATAGCCTTAGCTAAGCTAATTCTTATTTGAAAACAACATCCTTAGCTTCATTGATAAGACCTAAATCCCAAAGTAAGCGGCTTCCAATATATTTATCTCGAATGTCTTTTGTCACTAAAAATGAATGCTGAACCTCTGTTTTAGAATGTCCTAGTTCAGTAGGATCGGTTGGTATTCCGACCTTAAGCATATAATGCTCCAACCATTCTATATCAGGCAGTTCTTGATTAATGACTTGCACTATCTCACTCCAGTGTTCAACTATAGAATCCAACCTGTTTTTATGGGATTTCAGTTCATATTTTTTTTCTTTTTTCTCAAGCTTAATAACAGTATGTGCACTTTCTTTACCTAAAAAATGAACAAGAAACTCATTCCAGTCCTCTACCGAAAAATCCTTTACAAAATCCAAAGCCGTTTTACGGTTTGGAACAATATTAGTAACGTATTCGTATATTCGCAGGCATAAAAGTGTGGCTGTTCCACATTGAATACCATGGAGAGTTGCAGGGGTGTCAAACTCAAGTTCACGCATATCCCATATATGAGAAAAGTAGTGTTCCATACCAGATGCCGGACGGGATACTCCTGCAAAGCTCATAGCTATGCCTGAAAATATTAAACCTTCAACCAAAGGCTTAATTGATGACGGTTCTTTACTAAACAAATCTGGAATTTCAATGCACTTTTTAACAGCACTACGAACTATTGAAGCAATTTTTTCGCAATAATACTCACCGGAAATAATGTGCGAAACTCGCCACTCACATATGCTAATATACTTTGCAAGCATATCTCCAATACCCGCCTGTAAAAGCCTATCTGGAGCATTGCACATAATACCAAGGTCCGCCACAATAACTGTAGGGCAAGCGGTGTTAAGACTTACTTTTATGCTATCTCTTATTACCGATGATGTTGCTGATGCGAATCCGTCCATAGACGGAGCTGTTCCAACAATCATATATGGTTTTTCAGTAATGCTTGCTAATACCTTACCAATGTCATTTATTGTACCTGAACCCACTGCAATAATAAAATCGCATGTGCTGTCGTAGTGCATAACGAGCTGCCCAACTGTCGATTCATCGGGCTTTAGGTTTTCGTTGTCGAAAACATATAAAGAAAACTGGATATTTTCATTGCTCATAAATTCGCAAAGAGTTTCTCCAGCTGCCATAAATGTATTCTTATCAGCTAAAATAAAAGCTTTTGTGCCGCCATATTTTTTTATAAGGCTAGGCACTTTGCTCATGGCACCTTCTTTTATAATAATTTCTTTTATCTCTGCCCTATGTATTTTCCCGCAGCTACAATCATCATTTGCATCTACCACAACGTCAATGTCAAAATTTTCAATAAGTTCTGTCATAGTCATAATTGATACCTGCCTCCTTAAAAATCTTTTTTTCTTAGCATTTTTAATGCAGCATTATAAAGTAATGCCTTCATTAAAATTATCATATCCTTGAACTTCGTACAAGCACACATTATCACGCCATATACTGCTTGCGATATTCTGATGGGGTAACTGTTGTGAGTTTTTTAAAATTTCTAATGAAACTATTAGTGTTTTTAAACCCAATCATCCTACCGATCTCATTTATATTCTTATCAGTATGTAACAGCATTTTCTTTGCAACCTCTA
>DASRMZ010000175.1:0-7468 GCA_035647675.1 Thermoclostridium sp.
TATCTAATATACCTATTACTTCATCAAAAGATGCCACACTATATATTTGCCTTCTAATAGATGTTGCTCCCGGCATACCCTTTAGGTACCAAGCTGTATGCTTTCGCATCTCCTTTAATGCAGTTCTCTCACCCTTTTGGCTACTCATTATGCGGTAATGCTCCAGTATAACCTCATACTTTTCATTGTCTGTTGGGTAGTCCATAAATTTATCTTCTATTATATAAGGTAGAGTTCTTTTAAATATCCATGGGTTTCCTTGTGATCCTCTTGCTATCATTACTGCATCACAATTCGTTTGTTCCATCATTCTTTTTGCATCCTCCGGTGTATATATATCACCATTTCCAATAACAGGAATAGTAACTGCCCTTTTTACCCGGGCAATTACATCCCAATCGGCTTTTCCCGAATACATTTGCTCTCTGGTTCTGCCATGTACTGTTAATGCTTTTGCACCCGACTGCTGCGCCATTTGTGCAAAGTCTACCGCTGTATCTGTATCATAGCCTTTTCTAAACTTCACTGTCACAGGCTTACTTGACGCTTTAACTACAGCCTTTATTATTTTGGATGAAAGCTTTGTGTTTTTCATCAATGCACAGCCTTCGTTGTTTTTGATAACCTTTGCTACAGGACAGCCCATGTTTATATCTATTAGCGCAATATCATCTCTTTTGCTAAGCTTTTCTGCCGCAATTGCCATAATATCGGGATCTGACCCAAATATTTGAACTGCACAGGGTGCTTCAACGGGGTGTGTGAGTGTAAGGTGCTGTGTTTTTTCATCATTATAGTACATGCCTTTGCTACTTACCATTTCGGTATATGTCAAACCAGCACCCATTCTGGCACAAAGGTAGCGAAACGTCATATCGGTAATACCTGCCATTGGTGCAAGAAATATATTGTTTTTAGGCGTAAATGTGCCTATCTTTATTGTGTCGTGCATGGGGTTCTCCTTATATGATTTTTCGTTGGGGTTAAAGATTCTTAAGATTCCTCACTTCGCTTAGAATGACAAACTGTGGGTTCGGAATGGCGGGGGGTGCGGTCGGAGATTATATAGCGGGGGCGAGATTTTACTTCATTATATATACGTGCGATATATATCCCTATCATACCCAGGCTTATCATAAGAGAGCTACCTATAATTAGAAGCAGCAGGATAACTGTTGTAAAGCCACCTATTGCCCATCCCTTTAGCTTCATTACCAGTGTTTGAATGCCAAGGATAATAGAGCCTATTAAAAACAGTACCCCTATAAATGTTACAAACTGCAACGGAATGGATGAGAAGGATGTAAGTGCACCTATGGCTAAGCGAAATAGTTTAAGAGTTGACCATCTGCTTTTTCCTGTTTTTCTTTCTGGCACGCTAAAATATACTTGTGTCCTGTTATAGCCCACCCATGCAGATAGGCCACGGAAAAACGTTTCCTTTTCATGCATTTGTGATATTTGGTCAACAACCTTTTTATCCAACAGCTTAAAATCCGATGCGTTTTGAAGGTTATACCCTGATAAGCGGCGCATTATCTTATAGAAAAGGGATGCAAAGAAGCGATTGCTTGACTTTTCATTTCCTCTATCGCTTTTAACAGCTTCAACAACATCAAAGCCTTCCTTCCAAAGACTTACCATCTGCGGAATAAGCTCAGGAGGGTGCTGAAGATCTGCATCCATAGTAATGCAAGCATCACCTTTAGCCATTGACAAGCCCGCCATTAATGCAGCCTCTTTGCCAAAGTTGCGACTAAACCTTGACGCAATAATCTTTCTATCTTTAGCAGCTAAAGCTTTTAGTAGGTCCCAAGTTTTATCCTTTGAACCATCGTCTATAATTATTATCTCAAAGTCTTCATCAATGGATGATATTGTGTTTTTTATCTGCTGTATAGTACCTTCAATTTGTTTTTCTTCATTATATACAGGTATAATTACCGACAGCATTGAACCACTTCCTTTTATGGCTTCTTGTGATGTTTCGCGTTTAGGGCTACGTCGCAAAAGCCTTTTTTACTCTCGGTTTTGAATGTTTTCTTCGAAAGATTTTAGTTCAATTGGGTATAGCATTAGGGTTTGGTGCATATCTGCAACAAGATCTTCGCTCATATGTGCAACCTGCTCTGATGATATGCCCATATGAATGTTTCCTCTTTCTAAAAGACGTAAAACAGCATGTACAGGTTTTGCAGGGAAGGGTAGAATGCGCCCTTTCTTGTTCATCGTTCGGGCAATAGTTGCAATCATTTTCTTAAAGGTCATTGCATCTTTTCCAGCTGCATATAAGGTTTTACCGGGTTTAAAATCCTTTATCATTGCAATAGTTAATTCAATAATCTCTGTTATATGTATTGGCTGCTCCTTCGCCTTTCCACTTCCTAACACAGGTATGAAGGGTAGCTTTTTTATAAAGCCCTTTATAGTTCCAACACTTCCGTGTTCTTTATCGTATATTAATGAAGGCCTTAGTATCATATATTCAAGACCACTGTTTTTAACCTCTTGTTCACAGGCAAGCTTTGTGGTTGCATAGCAGCCTTTGGTTTTTAAATCTACATTTATGGTGCTGTAGAAAAGAAACTTATCTATACCATTGTTTTTGCAAAACTCGATAGAGTTCTTTGTGCCTTGGAGGTTTATACTCTCACAAAGCTTTTTTGATTCATTTTTAAAATAACCAGCAAGGTGTATGAAGATATCCACACCTTGGGATTGGTCCATTTGGGCTAGATCGTCTAAATCCCCAATGACGGGTGCTACCTTTGGAAGAAATGGTATCTGGTCTTTGTGTCTGTAGAGAGCAAATATAGTATCCACCCATTCATCCTCTGATAGTACCTCAATCAAATGACTGCCAACAAAGCCTGATGCTCCTGTTATAAATATATTCATGTTCTACCTCCAAATTAGCACACGGGACTGTTCAAAACTACACAGGGGTTTCTTTCGTGTATATTTTTTTAAATTACACAGTCTGGCGCCTCTTTGTGTAAATATTTACAAATTACACGGGGCGCTCTTTTGCGTTCATACTAAAAGAAATTTCCATATTTCATAAGCTGGCGAATAATACTGGGTGCATTCCACAATACCGCCCATTTGTTACGCAATACAACACCTATCTCCCTTGCATCATTATAAAAGCACGGTGTTGACTTGTTACATTGGATAAGCTCCTTACTGAAGCTTTTTCTGTCCTTTTTAAATGAATCCAGCTTAAATGTATGGTCGGTAAACTCTATACATGGGCTCTTAATCCCAGTTTCGGTCATTACAAATGAATACTTGGCGGCATCGCACATGGGCATTTGCTCGCCTTTAATATATCGAATATGCTCTTGATACACAAGGTATGCCAGAAAGTTATTCCTCTTTGCCTTTGCAGACATATACAGGAATATTTCAGCAACATCCTTCCACTTGTACATTAGCTCGTCATTTTTCTTGCCTGCAACACCTTTTACAAATATATATGGGCGGATGGCATACATAAGGTTATGATCCGAAGCATACTGCTCAAGGGCTTTTATGTCAGTAAACTTTGTTAGACCAGTAACGGTGGTGGTAATTGACCAGTTGCCCTTCCTTTCCATCTTGTAAATTCCCTCTATATTGTCTAAAACTCTTTGTAGACTGTCAACACCCCTTAGCTTTGCAAATAGCTCCGGGTTCATGGAATCAATACTTATGGCAAGGTTGCAGCGCCTTTTTGCAATCTGGGATGCAAGCTCTGGTGTGAGCAATATACCATTTGTAATGATGGTGGGCTTTATATGATACTTTAAAAATAAATCCACAACCTCGATTATGTCTTTACGGATTAGGGGTTCGCCACCTTGTATGAAGACATAGCGTACTCCGAATTTGCTAAGCTTTTTAACCTCTTGTTCAAGCTGTTCAAAATCCATGTCACAGCTTTCTGTTTTCCAAATATTACACATTAGGCATCTTTGGTTGCAAAGCTTTGTGACATCATATATGACTAGGATAGGCCTTTTTAACAAAACATTTATTATTGTTCGTATCATAATTTCTCCTTTTAATCCTGCTTTACAATTCTACTTTATTTTAACAGGCTATCTCTATATTTATTGCTTGTTTGTTGCTTACTTGTTGCTAGTTGTTCTCATTATACCATTTTTTATGAGAATACATCGTTATTATAAAGATAGGAATATCATAATCCAGGTAGCACCAAAAAGAAAGATGGTAAAAATCATGGGCTTATCTGAAAGAATAAGATCTTCAGGTAGCCTTCCTTCGTCATCTTCGAAAATAAGCTGCATATAGCGCGAAAGACCGAACACGACAAAAAGTATTGTAATCATTGGTGTTTGTATTTCGTATTCTAAAATGGTGTATAGCGAGTATGCTATGGTTGTACACGTTATGCTTGTCTGTATAAGAGCTTTTAAAAACTCATCGGTATATACCGACAATACCCTTCTGTGGCTTTTGGAGTTTCCCTGTAGACTTGCCTTTTCGGATTTTCTCTTGCCGGCTGCCAAACACAGTGAAATGAAAAACGCACAGGCAAGCACCCATGATGAAATGTAAACGTCGATGGCGGCTGCACCAGTTATTACCCTAATAACAAAGCCTAAGGATATAATCATTATGTCCACTATTGCCACCTTTTTAAGATACAGGCTGTATAAAATGTTGAGTACTACATATGCTAGAATGCATAGAACTACATTGGTGTTAAGTACAAATGCCAGTGCGATGGCTGCTATAAATAGCACCACCATAACCAGTGCTGCAGTGTGCTTTGGTACCTCTCCTGCCGCAAGGGGTCTTAACCGTTTTGTTTCGTGGAGCTTGTCTTTTTCAATGTCAATTATGTCGTTTAAAATATAAACAGATGATGATGCCAGTACAAAGCAAAATAGGGCAGCAAATGCCTCTATTACGCTCATTGGATGGGTAAATGTTTTTGAAAATATCAGCGGTACAAGTACGAATATATTTTTAACCCATTGTTTTGGGCGTATGAGTTTGAACATGTGTTTAAGCATTTTTTCTCCTTTGTTCTTTAGTATAAGGTTTTGCGTGGTTTATTATAAAAGCCTTTGGACAGTCTTCTCTGTATATGCTGGTTTTATTTGTGCTGTTTGTAGTTTCACTTTGTATGGTTAAAGGCTTAAGTTATATTTGCAATCTTTAGGCTTTAGTTTTGTGTGGTTAAGCGTTTAAGTTATTTATATTTGCAAGGCATTAGGCTTTAGTTTTGTATTATAAGGCTATTTTTTATAAATCACTTAAGTAAGTAAATGGAGCAATGTTTGTTGGAGGCTATCTTCTCCACATCATATATTTCGTCAAATGCTGCAACATTTATAAAGCTTTTAGAAGATGAAGAGCCTGCCCACACTATATATATGTTATTATAATCAGCCATTCTTTCACTAAATTTGTCGTATGTGTAAATGGGTATGCCTTCAATTTTAGGTGGAAAATAGCATCTATAGTCGGTATGCGTTACTATCATAGACGCTTCATTACTAATTATCAACGTCCCTTCGGTTTGTGGCACTGTTTCACGAATAAGGGACAAAACTGGCGAATTTATAAAGCGAACAGACGCCTTTGTGCCAAGGAGCTCATCTTGTCGGGTGATACCTTCGCTTTGTAGCCACATAAAGGGGTTTACAGACATTGTCAGTGCAAATACTATGACTCCCCCAACAATACCACCTTTTATTTTATCCTCTTTTATATTTCTTAACAACATATCCATGATAAATATAATGGTAAAGACTAAAAATGGGTAAATGGGCGACCAGAGCCTATTGTTTATCGCATCCATGGCAGTGCTAGTTGCAGACACCAGCAAGACGGTTGAGTAGATAATTAAAATAAGGAGGCTGGCTAAAAGATTTGGTGCTGACCTATCAGTCTTTTTCCTTTTATACCTTTTAAGGGGAATGGACAAAATCACAATGAAGAGCAAAAGGCCCAGAGCTACATAGGTAAACATTGGTGTTAGAAATGAAAACCATTCATTAAATACCTCTAATGTAAGCTCAATATTATCGTTAAATGTATATGTTCCCGGCTGCCTACCACCTGTTAACGTGCCGGACACAACTAAGTTTCTTATAACCCAAAGTGCCATAGGAAAGCATGAAAAAACACAGTATGAGAATGTATTTTCAAACTTTTTTTTGGTAGGTTTTTCGAACACAAATAGGGTAATGGCAAGGGATACAATTATCACAATGCCAATATACCGTGTAAGCCAGCAAAGGGCGGAAATAATTGCGCAAGCGATAAGCCACGATATCCTCTTCTTTTTTATATACATAAGCATTAATATCATGGATAGTACCGATAGGAATATAAAGAGCATCTCTGACCAGCCATAGCCAGATATATATATTAAAGGGACCGACATGGTCAGCAGTATAAGAGCAGGTATTGCCAGCAATTTTACCTTTAGGCTTTCAAAAAGGTACAGCGATGATACGTATACAAGGTATGCAAAAAGAACTGCATTAAGATACCCTATGCCTTGTGCAATAGTAACATTCGCCAGCTTTAGGATTGACACAATTGCAATATAAAAAGGTGGCCATTGGATAATTGGGGTATCGTAGCCGAAGTAAAGCAATCGTCCTGAGTCCAGCAATGTTGATGCAGCATATTCGTATGACACGGTATCGTGGGTGTAAATTGCACCTGTGCCGGGCATACATGATAGTACCAATATAAATGCTGCGACTGCAAAAATAACCCCTGCTAGATGTCGCACCTATTTCCACCTCCGAAATTGATCTTTGTTCATTATAACAACGTGGGGGAGTGTTTGCAATAGAATGGGAATTAGACGGGGATTACACAGGGGGCGATGTTTTTGAGATAGAGCTATGCACTAACGGAAAATTTACTATTCACACAACACCCAGTTGTCATTCCAAACGCCTCGTTGTCATTCCGAACGTAGTGAGGAATCTTTGTTTTAGCGTAAGATTCCTCGGCAGGCTCGGAATTACAATCATCGGCTCGGATACCCTTGGATGACAGCTAAGGTATGTACGGGTGTGAACTGTAACGGGCGGTGTTTTTTGCATAAAAAAACCCTTCTATTGTGAAATAAAAGGGTAAGTTTGTTGTGTGTGTAGAAAAACCGTGTGTGTAAACGGTTCTCAATAATTTGCACTTAAATGTGCAGGAAATTTCAAATGTTAAAATGGTAGGTCGTCATCGTCATCGGATAACGGATAAAATCCATCACCAGATTCAGGCTGTTGAGCTGGAGCGTTCTGCTGTGCAGAAGGCCTGTATGAAGGCTGTTGCGAAAAACCGCCACTTTGTGCATCATCCCTTTTTCCATCGGCAAAATAAAGCCTATCTGCCTGAACATCGACACCATAACGCTTAACGCCTTGGCTGTCGACATAGTCATTATTTCGCAGAGATCCTTCAACGAGTACACGCATTCCTTTTCTAAAGTACTTGC
>DASRMZ010000176.1:0-7530 GCA_035647675.1 Thermoclostridium sp.
GTTATTTTACCATCTTCATTTATATTAAATAAACGTTCTTTAGGACGATTTAATACTTCAGCGGTAGGAACCTCTTTATAAATTCTGATAATTTCGCAGGGGGTGGTCTCATGTTTTTTTATTACCTCTACCAGGTTTAAATTAGCAATAAATTTTGATCCTGTTACAAAAACATAATTTGCCTTTGAGCGAGTTAAGAAAGCTAAATGATCCTCATAGAAATCACCTTTACGGCTTGCAGCTTCATAAAGTGCTTTTTTGTGACGGTTTTGAGAAAAGGTAAAAATACCGCCACCATAAGAATCTAAGTCCCAGCACCTACCAGAACGTATATGATCATAAAGGGAGCGACCAGAACCAGCTATAAATATTGCTGCGGATTTCGCATCGGCATGGGCAATATTTGATAAGCTAAAGTCGATAATACGGTAGCGACAAGCAAAAGGAAGTGATGCAATGGGTCGTTTTTTAGTAAGCACGCCCAACTCTTGATCATCTTCTGCAACATTTAGTATTGCACAAAGCTCATGACTTCTCATGGTTTTCACCTCCAACTGATTCTTCGTATCCGATGACTAAGATATTATCGGGGGTACCCCTTATGTTAGCGTTATCAGCAATATAGGCATCTTCGCCTATAATGGCATATTCTATAAAAACTCCAGAGCCAACCTTTGTTCCCGCCATTATGACACTATCTTTTATTATTGAATTTTCGCCAACACTAACATCGCCTGATATAATTGAATGAATGATATCCCCTTGAATAATTGCACCATCGGTAATAATTGAATCGCTGACTTTTGCATTTTGCTGAACGAACAGCGGCGGTGAAACTACATTTTTAGAATATATTTGCCATTCATAATCTCTAATATTTAATGGGTGATCTGGAACTAAAAATTCCATATTTGCTTCCCATAATGAATTTATGGTTCCAACATCCTTCCAATAACCTTCAAACTTATATGCGCATAGGTGTTCGCCATTTTTTAAATATGTTGGAATTACATCTTTCCCGAAGTCTTCCAATGTATTTGGAGCATTTTTTAAATATTCACGCAGCTTATCCCATGTGAAAATATATATACCCATTGATGCCAAGTTACTTTTCGGGTTAGGGGGTTTTTCTTCAAACTCAATAATTTGACCGTCACCATTGGTATTCATAATGCCAAATCGTGAAGCTTCTTCTATGGGCACTGGTATAACTGCAATAGTACAATCAGCATTGTTTTTCTTATGTGTTTCTAGCATCCTTCTATAGTCCATTTTATATATGTGATCACCCGATAGTATCAGAACATACTTAGGTTGCTTTAAATCGATGAAACTGATGTTTTGGAATACTGAATTTGCAGTACCTTTAAACCATTTTTCGCCGTCGTTTGATGTGTAAGGCTGGAGAATGCTTGCACCACCATCTTTAACATCTAGGCCCCATGCTTCGCCGCCGCCAATATGCTCATTTAAAACAAACGGCTCATATTGTGTCATAACTCCAACAGTGTTAATTCCCGAATTTGAACAGTTACTTAACGGGAAATCAATGATTCGATATTTGCCTCCAAAAGGAACTGCAGGCTTTGCAATGTCCTGGGTTAGCTTTCCAAGCCGGGAGCCCTTACCACCAGCAAGGATTAGTGCAATGATTTCGTTTTTCATACATATTAGGAAGAAAGCTTCTTCTTCCGTTTACCCCCTTTCGGTAATCACCGTTACTATTTAATTTGATGCATTACTCGCATATAAGAATTACGATGCATTACATCAACTATTATAATATTAACGCAATTGAAATAAATTAATAAAAACAAATAAAAATTGGGTAAAGTTTATTAAAGTAATCGTAGTAACAACATTTTGTATGCAATTATCATGATTACTTGGTCTATCTAAACTTACCCAAATTTTTATACATTTAATCGATTTTGCGTTTTTAAGTTCTTAGGTTTAAAAATAGTAACACTTAGTGCAGGAACAATAATCTCCATAGAGAAGGGTTGTCTATCTTTACTTATTTTATCTGTCTTAATATTCATTTGATCCTGTGTCCAAGTACCTCCGAATTCAAGGTTTTCACTGTTTAATAATGTGTCATAGGTACCTTCGAAGGGAACACCCACACGGAAGCCTTTGCGCTCAATGGGGGTGAAGTTTACGATAATCACTAAAAAATCAAGTGCTTCTTTGCCTTTGCGGATGTAAGTGAGGATTGTATCATCGTGATTATCTGCATCAAGGATGAATATACCGTCCGGACTAAAATCCAGTTCGTGCAAGGCTTTGCTATTTTTATATAAATTATTGAGAACAGCGGTATAATGTTGGAATTCAGTATTGTAGTCTAAGCTCAACACGCCCCATTCAAGCTGTTCATATTCGCGCCATTCTAAAAAATGTCCTATTTCATTACCCATAAAGTTAAGCTTTTTGCCTGGATGCGTGAGCATAAAACCATAGAATACACGCAAGTGAGCAAATTGACGGTAGCGATCACGCGATGGTTTTCGCATTTTTTCAAGCATTGAGTTTTTCCCATGGACTACTTCATCATGTGAGATGGGGAGAATAAAGTTTTCATTGAAGGTATACATGAAGGAAAATGTAATCAGGTGAAAATTATCCTTTCTAAAGAGTGGATCCATTTCAAAAAACCTTAAAGTATCATTCATCCATCCCATATTCCATTTATAGTTGAACCCAAGACCACCCGATTCAATGGGTCTTGAAACTAATGGCCATGCAGTGCCTTCTTCCGCGATCATCATCACATCTGGGAAGCTTGAAAATATTTGAGTATTTAGCTTTCTTAAAAAAGTGATTCCTTCATAGTTATCACTTTTTGTCCGATGCGTACGTGGCTCAACATTGTAGAGCATATTTGTTACAGCATCTATACGTAATCCATCTATATGAAATATTTTTAACCAGTATACTGCATTAGATATTAAAAAACTTTGCACCTGAGGTTTGCCCAGATCAAAATTCAAAGTACCCCAACCAACATTGTTGGCACGAGTTTCATCCTCATATTCATATGTAGGTGTACCATCATAATATGCTAAGGCATAATCATTGCGGCAAAAATGAGCAGGAACCCAATCCAAAATAACACCAATACCTTGATTGTGGGCGTGCTCAACAAAATCCATAAAGGGAAGAATATCATGTCCAAAACGCCCAGCTAAACTGAAAAACCCCGTTACTTGATAGCCCCAAGAGGCTTCGAGGGGGTGATCCATTAAAGGCATGAATTCTATATGGGTATAGCCCATTTTTTTAACATATGGAATTAGCTCCTCTTTGAGCTCGGTAAAGCTGTAACTATCGCCATTTGGATGCCGCTTCCAGCTGCCTGCATGGACTTCGTAAATATTCATTGGGCTTTCATATTGATTTGATTTGCGTTTGTTTTCCCACCACAGATCATCTGTCCATTCTTTGTGTGGGATATCTTGTATAACAGAAGCGTCTTTTGGAGGTACCTCATAGGCTAAGGCAAATGGGTCTTGCTTTTCTTGTTTACCGCCATGTCTGTCCTCAACTATATACTTATACAAATCCCACTGCTTTGCTTCTGGCACAAAAACCGACCACGCACCGGTTTCACCCATTTTTTCCATATCAATGGGTTGCCAGTGGGAAAATGTACCCGTCACTTCTACATTTTTAGCTCTTGGTGCCCAAACTGTAAAACGATAACCTTCAACATTGTTCTCAATATTCTTTTTTGCTCCTAAGAATTCATAACTAGTGTAATTGGATCCCGTATTGAAAAAATACATACTATCTTCGATTTGTTTTCTCACATCGACTGGTGTATGCAAAGTAATCCACCTCATTTGAATTTTGGGAATATTTTTTACTAAAGGCTTTTGCTATGTATCGGCACAAAATGCTCTAATATATTGAGTATATCAAAAAATGAAACAAAAGGGATACATGTTTTGACTCTTGTATTAATTGTTTGTAAAACATAATATTATTAAGGTTTAGCTGTTTCGATCTCTATTGAGTCTTTTACAAATAAGTTTACTAAAAATGCAGCAATAACACTAACAAGGGCTGTGACAAAAAAACCGACATTAAGACTAGCTATGTCACTTATAAAGCCCACGACAATGGGCCCTGCAGTCATGCCCAGACCATATATGGCTTGAAAGAACCCCATAGCACTGCCCCTTTTACTATCAGAAACCTTTCCCATACAAAGCCCCATCAAAAGTGGTATTTGAACACCCTTACCAAAACCGCCAATTATCTGTGTTAAAACCAAGACAGAGTAACTTTTTATAAAGGGAATTGCCAAACAAGAAAGAGCAAGCACAATATATGAAGTGAATAGAGTTTTCTTTTCACCAAATTTTTTTGCAAAAATCCATCCGCTTAAAATCCCGGCAGGTATCCCGGGAAGAATGGAGAGGGTTGAAAGTAATCCTAGTTGAGAGCTGTTTGCACCAAGGGATTGTGCAACAATGGGCGTAAATCCATAAACCGTTGCATATGCTACAAATTGTGTAAATACTGCTAAAGTAGATAAGATGATAATATCCCTCGATCTTACAACGGAGATTAGCTCAACAAATGAGATCGGCTTTTTATCAATACTCCTGTTCTCACTGATAAACATTCCAAAGACTAGTGCTAAAACTGCAGCTAGCGAAGCCAATAAGAAAGAGCTTTTATCACCTCTGATTTGTGCGATACTGCTGCCAGCAAACATTGCTAAAACCTGACCAATATTGTTCGCAGCCATTATATATCCTGTGGCTTTTGTGGTTTCACTATCATAATAACTTGAAAACAAGACAGAAAAGGTTACCCATGATGAGGCTGCAACACCAGCAAGTCCCCTAAAAATAAGCATAGACCATGCACTGTTAAACACCCATAGTCCTAATGCGCTCAACAAACTAAAAGCTATACCCAGTATAATAAAAAGCTTCCTTCTGTTTAGTTTATCCGAAGCAATTCCAAGTGGAATTCTTATAAGCATTTGTGTAAAACCATATGAGCCAATGATAATACCAATCATGCTATGTGAGACTCCCGAATCTTCAATATAGCCTGGGAATATAGGAATATAGGTGTATAATGAAAACCAGAATAGAGTTGTTGTAATAATGAAAATGATACGTGTTAATCTCTCTTTATGCAAAAAATCCACCCTCCGACAAAGTTGTTTATCCAAATTGCAAAAGTCAAAAACCAAGTCAAAACTCGAATTGCACTTGTGATTTATCCTATTATAGCATTTGTTTTGCCAGTATGACATATGCAATCTTTATTTTTGCATTTTTGTCGAAGGGTGTGGTTAAAGTTCACACAACACCCCGTTGTCATTTCGAACACCCCATTGTCATTCCGAACGTAGTGAGGAATCTTTGTTTTAGCGTAAGATTCCTCGGCAGGCTCGGAATGACAATCATAGGCTCGGATACCCTTGGATGACAGCTAAGGTATGTGCGGGTGTGAACTGTAACAGGGTGTGTTCAAAGTTCATTTCGCTAATGTTTTCCTCATAGTGCACAGTTATATCTCTTGGGTCACATGTAAACATTAACGAAGGGTGTTATTATTCTTATTTGTATTTTGGCAACCATGAACCATGTGCTTCAATTAGCTCATCCACCATTTTTATAATTTCATCAAGGGGGAGTTCAGAGCCGGTATGCGGATCAAGCATTGCAGCATGATAAATGTGCTCTTTTTTACGGGTTAAAGCAGCTTCAATTGTAATTAAATGCACGTTGACATTTGTCATATTCATTGCTGCTAACTGGACAGGTAAGCGTCCTACACGACAGGGGTGTATTCCAGCGCCATCTACCATACAGGGCACTTCAACACAAGCATCCTGGGGAAGATTTTCTATAAGTCCGCCGGTATTTAACACATTTCCACCTATTTTATATGGTTTATTTGTAACGATTGCGTCCATTATATAAGAGGCGTATTCCTCTGTTCTATCGTGAGTTAGGTTTGGGTTTTTAACAAGCTCATCCCTTTGTTTTTCCCAGCCCTCTATTTGATTTATACATCTGCGTGGATACTCATCAAGAGGAATATTATACCTGTCGATAAGCTCAGGATATTTGTTTTTTATAAAATACGGGTTGTATTCAGCGTTGTGCTCGCTCGATTCGGTACAATAATAGCCCAACCTATTAATATATTCAAACCTCACCATATCATTGTGTTTTTCATTCTTGTTTTTCTCAAAGGCACGTTTTTTTATTTCTGGATACAAGTCAACATTATTTTTATCAGCTATTTTTAAAAGCCATGCCATATGGTTTATTCCAGCAATCAACTCTCTGCGCCCTTCGAGTTTATCCTCCATACCCAGTTGTTCTAATAGACCCTTAGAGCACCCCTGGACACTGTGACATAAACCAATGGTATTTATAGATGTATTTGCTAATACGTATCCTGTTAAAATGGACATGGGATTTGTATAGTTTAATAGATATGCATTTGGACAAACCTCTTCCATGTCACGAGCGAAATCTTCCATAACAGGGATTGTTCTAAGACCTCTCATTATACCGCCAATACCCAGTGTGTCGGCTATTGTCTGACGAAGGCCATATTTTTTCGGTACTTCAAAATCGACAATGGTACACGGATCGTAACCACCAACCTGAATAGCATTCACAACAAAATCTGCAGACTTTAATGCATCCTTACGTTGCTCAACTCCTAAATATGTTTTTATTGTTGAGCGGTTCTCATTGATGTTTCGATTAATTGCCCTAAGCATAAGTTCAGATTCTTTTAGACGGTTAGAATCAATGTCATAAAGACATATTTCACTATCCCTTAATGAATCCACACGCATGCAATCACCTAATACATTTTTAGCAAAGATAGTACTGCCAGCTCCCATAAATGTTATTTTGACCATAATATCAACTCCTTTAAATCTATAATAGCCTATTCTGCAAACTTAATAAATTGATTTTTGTCTACTAAACATGTTAAAATGTCTCCATGAGGAAGAATGAAGAACAAATTGACATCCCACTAATTAATAGAGAATTTCATGACATCAATCCCATAGTATGCGGTTGGCAAAATTGCAGTAATGGGCATGCATTTGGTCCTTCCATTAGAGAATATTACCTTATTCATTATATATTAAACGGGAAGGGCATATTTGAGCGTCAAGGTGATAGATATAATCTTGTTAAAGGTGGCATGTTTTTAATTAGACCACATGAATCAACATTTTATAAAGCCGATTATGATAATCCATGGTCATATGTTTGGATAGGCTTTAATGGGGCTATTGTCGAAGAATTAATTAGTGGTTCGCATTTCAATAAAAGCCCTGTAGTGTATTCACCAGGCTGCTCTTTTATTTTTAATAATATGACAGCAGCATCAAAAATGAGTCAAGCTATTGAACTTTATCTATGTGGAATGATTTTTGAGCTATTCGCACGTTTGAAGGAAGAGAGCAAATCAGATACACGCCCTGCGCAAATTTATGCAAGAAGGGCAGAAAATTATATACAAGCCAAT